>JADFTO010000018.1 GCA_022560215.1 Pseudomonadota bacterium
TCGGCGCCTCGACCACGCAGTATGTCTCGCCGGGCGGGACGTGGTAGCCCTCCGTATACAGCTTGAAGTGATGGATCAGGGCCTCCATGGAATCCTTCATCTCGCTCCGCGGCGGCGGGGAGACCTTGCTGTCGGTGGACTTGATGGGACCATCGGGCATCCGGGCCAGGCACTGGCCGATGATTTTCACGCTTTCGCGCAACTCGTAGATGCGGACCAGATAGCGGTCATAACAGTCGCCGTGCTTGCCGATGGGAATGTCGAAGTCCAGCTTGTCGTAAACGTCGTAGGGCTGGGCCTTGCGCAGGTCCCAGGGAACGCCGCTGGCCCGCAGGTTGGGTCCCGAAAATGCCCAGTCGCAGGCCTGCTCGGGCGTGATCGCGCCGATGTCCACCGTGCGCTGCTTGAATATCCGGTTTTCGGTCAACAGGGTCTCTATGTCGTCGATCACCCGGGGAAAGCGCTCGGTCCAGGCCAGGATGTCTTCGGCCAGTCCCGGCGGCAGGTCGGCGGTCACGCCGCCGGGCCGGAAATAGGCCATGTGCATGCGGGCCCCGGAGACCCGCTCGCAGAACTCCATCAGGATTTCGCGTTCCTCGAAGCACCACAGCATGGGCGTCATGGCGCCGATGTCCATGGCGAAGGCGCAGACGGAGAAGAGGTGATTGAGGACGCGGCCGATTTCGGCGTACAGCACCCTGATGTACTGTCCCCGTTCCGGCACTTCCACGCCGAGAAGCTTCTCCACGGCCAGCGCGAAGGCGTGTTCCTGGTTCTGCGGGGAGACGTAGTCCAGGCGGTCGAAATAGGGAATCGCCTGCAAGTAGTTCTTGTATTCGATGAGCTTTTCCGTCCCCCGGTGCAGGAGGCCGATGTGGGGATCGGCGCGTTCCACGACCTCGCCGTCCATTTCGAGCACCAGACGGAGCACGCCGTGGGCGGACGGATGCTGGGGCCCGAAATTCATGGTCAGGTTCTTGATCTGGGTTTCGGCCATCAGGCCTCCCCGTCCGCCTGCTCTTCGGCTTTTTCGTCACCGGGCAGCAGGGCCTGCACCCCTTCCCAGGGGCTGAGGAAGTCGAAAGACCGGTATTCCTGGGTCAGCTTCACCGGTTCGTAGACCACCCGCTTCTTCTCGTCGTCGTAACGCATCTCCACGTATCCGGTGAGGGGGAAGTCCTTGCGCAGGGGGTGGCCCTCGAAACCGTAGTCGGTGAGGATGCGGCGAAGGTCGGGATGCCCGGAGAACATGACGCCGAAGAGGTCCCACACTTCGCGTTCCCACCAGGCGGCGGAACTGAAGACGCCTGTCGCCGTGGGCACGGGCGTGTCTTCGTCGCATGCCACCTTGATCCGGATGCGCAGGTTGTGGGTAAGGCTGAGCAGGTTGTAGACGATTTCGAACCGCTGCTCCCGCTCCGGGTAGTCGACGCCGCAAACGTCCATCAGCAGCTTGAACTGGCAGTTGATGTCGTCGCGCAGGAACTTGAGCACCCGGTCGATGGCTTCGAGCCTCGCCCCGACCACCAACTCGCCGGACTCGAACCCGATGCCGGTGATGTCGTCGGCCAGGGAGGCGGCGACGTAATCGCCAAGGTCGTTAAGGGGCATTGTTCCCTCGAAACCGTTTTCGGGTGGCCCGGGCGGATTACCGCCACAGGGTCCCCGTTCGCCTGATTTTCTTCTGCAACTGAAGGATGCCGTAGATGAGGGCTTCCGCCGTCGGCGGGCAGCCGGGAACGTAGACGTCCACCGGAACCACCCGGTCGCACCCCCTGACCACCGAATAGGAATAATGATAGTAGCCGCCGCCGTTGGCGCACGAGCCCATGGAAATCACGTAGCGGGGTTCCGCCATCTGGTCGTAGACCTTGCGGAAGGCGGGGGCCATCTTGTTGGTGAGGGTGCCGGCGACGATGATCACATCCGCCTGCCGGGGGCTGGCGCGGGGGACCACGCCGAAACGGTCGAGATCGTATCGGCTCATGTAGGAGTGGATCATCTCGACCGCGCAGCAGGCGAGGCCGAAGGTCATGGGCCAGAGAGAGCCGGTGCGCGCCCAGTTGACGAGCTTGTCCAGGTTGGCGACGACGAAGCCCTTTTCCATCATCTCGCTGGTCGCCTGTTTGAGCAGGGCGTCCTGGTCCACGCCCGGCGTCAGGGGCGCATCGGTTCCGGCGCTTGAAGGGGCATTCACTCCCATTCCAAGGCTCCCTTTTTCCACTCATATATAAAACCGATGGTGAGGATTGCGAGGAAAACCATCATCGACCAGAAACCGAAAACCCCTATTTTTCCCAATGAGATAGCCCATGGGAACAGGAACGCCACCTCGAGGTCGAATATGATGAACAGGATCGCCACCAGATAGAAGCGGACATCGAACTTCCCCCGTGAATCGTCGAAGGCGTCGAAGCCGCATTCATAGGCCGAGTTTTTCGCCGGGTCGGGATGCTGGGGGACGATGATGAAGGAAGTCCCGACGGCGATGCCGGCGATGGCGACGGCAATGCCGAAAAATATGAGGATGGGAAGATATTCGAGAAGCATCGCGTTCATGACGGCGGTCCTTCAGCCATGGCGATCGTCCATTTCACCATATCATGAACGGGTGGATGGCGGGAGTGACGGGACTTGAACCCGCGGCCTCCGGCGTGACAGGCCGGCGCTCTAACCAATCTGAGCTACACCCCCGGCAAGACCAAGCGGGTCCATGTAATCCTCCCACTATCGGGTGTCAATACCGATGACTCCCGTTCCCGTGAGCGGGTGAATCTGGTGGGCGATGATGGAATCGAACCACCGACCTTCTCGGTGTAAACGAGACGCTCTACCAACTGAGCTAATCGCCCCATCCTCGTCATCATCCGGACCCGAAATATCGCCGCAAACCTATAGGGCCCCTGGGTGGCTTAATCAATGCCGGCGCGGACGGGACGCCATCAAAAAAACAATGCCGGTCGGTGCTCTCGACACAACCGGCATTGTCCTCAATTTCGTGAACTAATTGACGGCGCTCTTCAATCCCTTGCCGGCCTTGAACTTGGGTTGATTCGACGCAGGTATCTGAATCTTTTCGCCCGTCCTGGGATTGCGTCCCTGTGTCGCGGCACGCCTGACCACACTGAAGGTACCAAAGCCGACCAGGCGTACGGCGTCACCCCTTTGCAGGGCGCCGGTGATGGCATCGATGACAGCGTCAACCGCACCCGAGGCATCGGACTTTGTCATACCCGTACTGCTCGCAACGGTTGCAACAAGATCATTCTTATTCAATTTGAAGCCCCCTTCTTCTAAATGTGGAAATTGCGTTGGTCCGAGAACTCATAAAGGTCCCGTGAAGTGGGCGCAGTTTAAGCCGGAGCCCCGAGGTCCGTCAATCGAAGATGGGCGATTTTCCCCAGTTTATTGCGGTTTTCGACCTACTCCGTTGCGCATTTAACGGGGCGTGACGAGAAACAAATGGCAAACCATCCCCGATCACGAATCGTGCTCGAAAGGGAATTCCGCCGGAATTTCATTGCCTTCCGATAAAAAGTTTCGGCCAGGGCTCAAGGTGGCGGCAGGCCCGTCCGGCCAAGGCCGTACGGGAATCTTAGGCTCGTCGGGCGGGCCGCGGGAAGGCGGGGTTCGGGCGCTCCGCTATCCAAAACGCGCGGAATCCATCAGCCACCACTGCCGGAGAGCGGAATTCCCGACTCGGAGTCGGGACAGAGGTTGACCTCGACCGTCAGCTGCACCAGTTCCGGCAGGCCAACTAACCGGATAGTTCTCTAGAGCGGGTCAGGGCGCAGCGCGCCCGCGGCTCTGCCACATACGGGCCGCAAAGGCGTCAAGCGCGGGGAGGGATCGAAAGGCGTCAGTGGGTGACGACGCCGCCCACGTCCTCTTCTTCTCCATGGGCTTTGGCCAGGGCGGCGGCCTCGAGTTCCGCCTCTTCGTCCCATTCGATGGGCTTGAGGGGGGCCGTCAGGGCGTGCTTCAACACTTCGTCCACGCTGAAAACGGGAATCACGGTCATGCCCTTGGTGACCTTGTCGGGAATCTCGGCCAGGTCCTTTTCGTTTTCCTGGGGAATCAGCACCGTCGTCAACCCGCCGCGCAGGGCCGCCAAGAGCTTCTCCTTAAGGCCGCCGATGGGAAGCACCCGGCCGCGCAGCGTCACCTCGCCGGTCATCGCCACGTTCCTTTTCACGTCGATGCCCGTCAGCACCGAGACGATGGAGGTGACCATCGCCACGCCCGCGGACGGACCGTCCTTCGGGATCGCCCCTTCCGGGACGTGGATGTGGATGTCCTTGGTGACGAACAAGGTCGGCTTGATGCCGAACTTCACGGCCCGGGACTGCACGTAGGACTTGGCGGCCTGGATGGATTCCTTCATCACGTCGCCCAGCTTGCCGGTGATGATCATCTTGCCCTTGCCGGGCACCATCACCGCCTCGATGGACAGCAGTTCGCCGCCGACTTCGGTCCAGGCCAGCCCCGTGGTGAGGCCGACCATGTCTTCCTGTTCGATCTCGCCGTATCGGTAGCGGCGAATTCCGGCGTACTTGCCAAGGTTCCGACGGGTGACGGCGATGTTCTTCCGCTTGCCCATCAGAATATCCCTGACCGCCTTGCGGGTGAGGTTGGCGATCTCGCGTTCCAGGTTACGCACCCCGGCCTCGCGCGTGTAGTAGCGGATGATGTTCCTGATGGCGGAATCCGAGATGGACCATTCGCCCTTTCTCAACCCATGCGCCTTGTACTGCTTGGGGATCAGGTGGCGCTTGGCGATTTCCACCTTCTCGTCCTCGGTGTAGCCGGACAGCCGGATGATCTCCATGCGGTCCAACAGGGGCAACGGGATGTCCATGGTGTTGGCGGTGGTGATGAACAACACGTCCGAAAGGTCGTAGTCGACCTCCAGATAGTGGTCGTTGAAGGTGGAATTCTGTTCGGGATCAAGGACTTCGAGAAGCGCCGAAGAGGGATCTCCGCGCCAGTCGTGGCCCATCTTGTCCACTTCGTCGAGGAGGAATAGCGGATTGGACGACTTGGCCTTCTTCATGCCCTGGATGATCTTGCCGGGCATGGAGCCGATGTAGGTGCGCCGGTGGCCGCGGATCTCGGATTCGTCGCGCACCCCGCCCAGGCTCATGCGCACGAAATTGCGGCCCGAGGCGCGGGCGATGGACTGACCCAATGACGTCTTGCCGACGCCCGGCGGCCCGACCAGGCAGAGGATCGGTCCCTTGACCTTGTTGGTGCGCTGCTGCACCGCCAGGTACTCGACAATCCTTTCCTTCACCTTCTTCAGGCCGTAGTGGTCGGCGTCGAGTATTTTCTGGGCCTGCCTGAGGTCCTTATTGACCCGGGAGCGTTTCTTCCACGGGATGCTGAGCAGCCAGTCCAGATAGTTGCGGACCACCGTGGCCTCGGCGGACATGGGGCTCATGGCGCGTAGCTTCTTCAGCTCCGACGTCGCCTTCTCGCGGGCTTCCTTGCTGAACTTGGTCTTCTTGATGCGCTCGTCGAATTCGGCCGCTTCGTCGCGGCCTTCCTCGGCTTCGCCCAGCTCCTTCTGGATCGCCTTGAGCTGTTCGTTCAGGTAGTACTCGCGCTGGGTCTTCTCCATCTGGCGCTTGACCCGGCTGCGGATCTTCTTTTCCACCTGGAGCACGCCGATTTCCGACTCCATGTGGGCGAAGATCTTTTCCAGCCGCTCGGTGACGGTTTCGATCTCCAGGAGCTCCTGCTTCTCCGAGATCTTCAGGGCCAGGTGCGAGGCGATGGTGTCGGCCAGCTTGCCCGGGGACTCGATCTGGTTGACGGAAACCAGGGCCTCGGGCGGAATCTTCTTGTTCAGCTTGATGTAGTGCTCGAACTGCCCGACCACCGTACGGGCAAGGGCCTCCAACTCCTGCGGCTTGCCCTCGATCTCGTCGATCAGCTCGGCCTCGGCCTGGAAGAACAGCTCGTTGTCCGTGTAGCGGATGATCCTGGCGCGCTGGCCCCCTTCGACCAGAACCTTGACGGTGCCGTCGGGAAGCTTGAGCAGCTGCAACACCGTCGAGAAGGTGCCGATCTTGTAAATGTCGTCGATGGTGGGGTCGTCGTCGGCGGCGTTTTTCTGCGCCAGAAGCAGGATCTGCTTGTCGTCGTTCATCACGTCCTCGAGGGCGTGCACCGACTTGTCGCGCCCGACGAAGAGCGGCACGATCATGTGGGGGAAGACGACGATGTCCCGCAAGGGGAGAACGGGATAGATTTTGGCGGTCACGTGCCTATGCCTCCTAGAGTGCGGGCCATGGGCCCAACAACTGCTCTCAGCTCAAGCCGGCGGCGCGGGACGTGTTTCGCGCCCTTCCCCCAAAGGTGGCCCCTTTCGGCGCCCTGTCAAGGGGGGGTGACTCAGGCGCTGGACTCCATGTCCTCAAGCCGATCGGAGTAAATGTAGAGGGGCTTGGAATGATCTTCCGCCACCTCGCGGTTGATGACCACTTCCTCCACGCCCTCCAGGGCGGGAAGCTCGAACATGGTGTGCAGCAGGATGTTTTCCATGATCGAGCGCAGGCCCCGGGCGCCGGTCTTCCGCTCGACGGCCTTCCTGGCAATGGTTTCCAGGGCGTCGCCGGTGAAGGACAGGCGGACCTTCTCCATCTCGAACAGGCGCTGATACTGCTTGACCAGCGCGTTCTTGGGCTTCGTCAGGATATCCACCAGGGCGTCCTCGGCCAGGTCTTCCAGGGTGGCGATTACCGGCAGCCTGCCGACGAATTCTGGAATCAGGCCGAACTTGAGCAGGTCCTCGGGCTCCACCTTGCTCAGGATCTCACCGATCTTGCGCTCGTCCGGGGAGCGCACCTCCGCGCCGAAGCCGATGGTCGTCCCCTTGCCCCGGGCCGAGATGATCTTGTCCAGTCCGTTGAAGGCGCCGCCGCAGACGAACAGGATGTTGGTGGTGTCCACCTGCAGGAATTCCTGCTGAGGGTGCTTGCGTCCGCCCTGGGGCGGCACGCTGGCCACCGTGCCTTCCATGATCTTGAGGAGGGCCTGCTGCACGCCCTCGCCGGAGACGTCCCGGGTGATGGACGGGTTGTCGGACTTGCGCGAAATCTTGTCCACCTCGTCGATGTAGACGATGCCGCGCTGGGCGCGCTCCACGTTGTAGTCCGCCGACTGCAGGAGCTTGAGGATGATGTTCTCCACGTCCTCGCCCACGTAGCCGGCCTCGGTCAGGGTGGTGGCGTCGGCCATGGTGAAGGGTACGTCCAGGATGCGGGCCAGGGTCTGGGCCAGCAGGGTCTTGCCGCAGCCCGTCGGGCCGACCAGCAGGATGTTGGACTTGGCCAGTTCCACGTCGTCGTTTTTGTTGTCGTGGGCCAGGCGCTTGTAGTGATTGTGCACGGCCACCGACAGCACCTTCTTGGCGTGTTCCTGGCCGATCACGTAATCGTCGAGGACGGAGCAGATATCGCTCGGCCGGGGGACGCCGTCGGTGGACTTCACCAGGTCGCTCTTGTGCTCCTCGCGGATGATGTCCATGCACAGCTCGACGCATTCGTCGCAGATGAACACGGTGGGGCCCGCGATCAACTTGCGGACTTCGTGCTGGCTCTTGCCGCAGAAGGAGCAGTAGAGCGTGTTTTTCGAATCGCCGCTGTTGGACTTGGTCATGGAAACTCCGTTCGAGGCATGGCCATGATACTCGCTAGCGCGAGTCCGGTACAGTCCCCACCCCGGGGTGGACGAAGGCGGGGGCGCTTTTCCGGGCTAGAATGGCGGAGCATTTCTTAATCTTCCCTTTAATTTTGATCCTCTTCGTCCTCGATGGCCGGCCGGTTGACGACCACCTCGTCGGTGATGCCGAAGTCGAGGGCCTCCTCGGGCGTCATGTAGCGGTCCCTGTCAACGGCTTCCTCTATGACGCTCAGGGGCTGGCCCGTGTGCGTTGCGTAGATGTCGTTGAGCCGCCCCCTCAGCGCCAGGATCTCCCGGGCCTGGATCTCGATGTCGGTGGCCTGTCCCTGGATGCCGCCGGAGGGCTGGTGGATCATGATCCTGGAATTGGGCAGCGCGTAGCGCTTGCCCTTGGCGCCGGCGCAAAGCAAAAGCGAGCCCATGGACGCCGCCTGGCCGATGCAGACGGTGGCAATGTCGGGACGGATGTAGCGCATGGTGTCGTAGATGGCGAGGCCCGACGTGACCACCCCTCCCGGCGAGTTGATGTAGAAGGAGATATCCTTTTTCGGGTTCTCCGATTCCAGGTACAGAAACTGCGCGCAGACCAGGCTGGCGACGGTATCGTCTATGCCGCCGGTGAGGAAGATGATGCGTTCCTTGAGCAGGCGCGAAAAGATGTCATAGGCCCTCTCCCCCCGGTTGGTGGTCTCCACGACCATGGGAACGAGCGTGTTCATTTTCTCATTCATGAAATTTCCTCATCGATTCCAATCCCGCCTCAGGATTTCTTCTTGGCGCCCTTCCCCGCCTTTTTCCCGGCCGCCTTCTTCCTGGCCGGTTTTTTCGCGGGTTCCTCGTCCGGTTCCTTCAGTAATTCATCGAGCGAAACCTCTTTGTCGGAAACCGACGCCATCTCGATGATGAAATCCACCACCTTGTCCTCGAAGATCGGCGCCCTGATGGCATCCATGGCCTGGGCGTTGTCCCGGTAGTAGTCCATGACCGCCTGTTCCTGCCCCGGATTGGCGCTGGCCCGTATGGCCCGGTTGATTTCCTCCTGGCTGACCTGGATGTTGTTGTCCTGGCCCACCTGCGCCAGCACGATGCCGAGGCGCACCCGGCGTTCGGCGATGGCGCGGAATTCCGACTTGAGCTCATCGTCGCCCTTGTCTTTTTCCGCCTCCTCCTCGCCCGATTCGCGCCGTTCCTCGTAGCGGCTCCAGATGGCGGAAAACTCGCTTTCCAGCAAGCCCTCTGGAATGCCGAATTCGTAGGTGTCCGCCAGGTGGTCGAGCAGGGTGCGCTTGAGGCGCAGGCGCGACAATTCCTTGAATTCGCGCTCGTGCTCCTGGCGGATGTTCTTCTTGAGCTCGGCCAGGTTTTTTGCGCCCATTTTCTCGGCCAGGGCGTCGTCGATGGCCGCCGGACGGGCCTCGTGCAGTTCCTTGACGCTGACCTCGAAGACCGACTCGTTGCCGGCCAGCTCGGAGGCCCCGTAGTCGTCGGGGAAGGTGACCTTGATATCCAACTTGTCCCCCGCCTTGGCGCCCACCAGCTGGTCCTCGAATTCGGGGATGAAGCTGCCCGAGCCCAGCTCCAGGGAATAGCCGTCGGCCTTGCCGCCGGCGAATTCCTCGCCGTCCATCCGGCCGACGAAATCGATGATCAGGATGTCGCCCAGTTTCGCCTTGCGCTTGGCGGCCACCGGCTCGGAAGTCTTGTAGGCCCCGGCCATGCGCTCCAGGGTCTTGTCGATCTCGCCTTCGTCCACCACGGCCACCAGGCGTTCCAGCTTGATCTTGGAGAAGTTCAGGTTTTCGACCTCGGGCAGCAGTTCCAAGGCCATGGTGAATTCCAGGTCGGCGCCTTCCTCGAAGTTGATGACCTCGATCTTGGGCTTGACGGCGGGCCTGAGCTCCTTTTCGGACATGATCTTGGCCGAGGAATCGTTGACCGCCTGCTCCAGCACCTCGCCCATGACCGAGGGCCCGTACTTCTTGCGCAAGAGCGAGACGGGCACCTTGCCGGGGCGGAACCCGGGCATCCTCACGGTGCGCGCCAGTTCCTTCAGGCGGCCGGCCAGGTCGGCTTCTATCTCGGCGGCGGGGACGGCGATCTTGAATTCCCGCTTCAGTCCCTCGGCCTTGGTTTCGGTGAATTCCATGAGATGTCCTCTGACGGCGGCTTCGCTCTTCAATATTGGGTTTTGGTGCGGGCGGAGGGACTCGAACCCCCACGACTTTCGTCACAGATACCTAAAACCTGCGTGTCTACCAGTTCCACCACGCCCGCCGACGATGCCATCCGGGGTGCCGGGAGCCGCGTTAACCGGGGTCTGGCCTTCTATACCACAAACTCTTGGCGAGGCAATCAAAAGCACCCCCTGGGCCCCTATAGCAGGCCGCGCACCGACGACGAGGTGGCGATCCTGCCGCTGGAGGTGTAGGCCTCGTGGTTGTCGTCGATCTCGCCCGGGCTATAGACGTAGTTGACCATGATCCCCGCCGATCGCGCCAGGCCCCTGGCGGAGGTGTCGGCCATCCAGTTAATGCGGTCCAGGCGGGCGCCGTTGGACAGGTGGAAATGGGCGACCCGGTCCGATACCCTCTCTCCCTTGGGCCGCTCCGTGACCAGGTAGCGGACGCAGAGCCGCATCAGGGGCGCCTTCAGGGCCTTGGCGATGACTTCGTCCTCATGCCAGCCGGGACGGGCAAGCAGCTCCTTCAGGGCCCCCTTGGCACCCTCCTCCCGGCCGGCGGCGGCCAGCAGCGCCTTGCGTTCCCCGCTCCTGATAAGCCCGGAATCGCCTGCTCCCAGCGCGCCGTCCAGCCAGGCCCCGAATCCGGGAACCGGCGACAGGGTGGCGAAGGTCTTCAGCCCCTTGAATTCCGGGGCCAGGCTGTCCACCACGCGCTTGATCAGGAAATTGCCGAAGCTGATGCCGGCCAGGCCCTTCTGGGCGTTCGATATGGAATAGAAAATGGCGGTGTCGGCGGCGCCCGGGTCCTGCACGGGGGCGTCTTCGTCGAGCAGGGCCTGGACGTTGTCCGCCATGCCGTCGACCAGGGCCACCTCGACGAAGATCAGCGGCTCGTCGGGCATGCGGGGGTGGAAATAGGCGAAACAGCGGCGGTCCGAATCGAGCCGGTTTTTCAGGTCGTC
Source organism: Pseudomonadota bacterium (assembly GCA_022560215.1). Lineage (GTDB taxonomy): Bacteria > Pseudomonadota > Alphaproteobacteria > Rhodospirillales > 2-02-FULL-58-16 > JADFTO01. The sequence continues at coordinate 10,831 of JADFTO010000018.1, forward strand.
CCAGCTCTCGATGGCGTGCACCGCCTCGTAGGCGATCAACTTCTCCAGCAGGGCGGCCGACGCCGTGTCCCAGGTGATCCTTCTCAGCTCCAGGAAATCCACGTCGAACCAGGTGGTGAGCAGGGCCATGATTTCCGCCTCCATGGCCTTCAGGGCGGGATCCTGGCGGGCCAGGGGGATCAGTTCGGCGCGCAGGTCGACCAGGAACTTGACCCCGTCGGGGAGGGCGTTGAACTGGGTCAACAGGCGTACCCGGGGCGCCTCCAGGGCCTTGCGCAGGGCTTGTTCCGCCAGGCGCCGGGCGTCCATGCCCCGGGCCCGGCCAAGGTCTTCGATGGCCTTGTCCACGGCGGCGTGGTCCACGTCGAAGCGCTCCGCCAGCACCTTGAGGAAGCGCTCGCGCCCGGTGCCGTTCAAAACCAGATAGGCCTGGCCCAGCGCCGCCGCCCGCGCCCGCGCCGACACCTCGCCGCCCCGGGGCTCCAGGCAGGACCGCATCTGCTCGAAAAGGCTTTCGGCGGCCTTCTCGGGCAGATCCGGATTCAAGCTGGCGGTCTCGGCGTCGAAAGCCGCCCCGGCGATGCTCCCCCAGGCGCGGCGAATCCTGACGATCGTCCTGTCCAGGAAGCCGGAATTGCCGTTCATGGCGAATCTGGCGGCGTCTGATCCACGCCGGACAGTTGCCTTAGGTGGCGCAACTGCTCAAGCACCAAGTCCGGCAGGTCCTCGGCGATCAGGCCGGGACCGAAGGCCGCCGCCGCTCGGCCATGCAGCCAGACGGCGGCGCAAGCCGCCTCGAAGACGTCCATGCCCTGGGCGATCAGGCCGAGGGCGAAACCGGCGAGCACGTCGCCCGATCCCGCCGTCGCCAGCTCCGGCGGCGCCTCCGCGTTGACGGCCGCGAGCCCGCCGGGGGCGGCGATCACCGTGTCCGGGCCCTTGAGAAGGACCACGGCGCCAGACGTTTCGGCGGCTTTCCGGGTCCGGGTCAGCTTGTCCCCGGCGCCTGGGAACAAGCGGCGGAACTCCCCTTCGTGGGGGGTCAGCAGGCAGGGCCCGGTTATGGCCGAGAACAGGAATTCGGGATCGTCCTCGAAGACACTCAGCGCGTCCGCGTCGAGGATCGTGGTCTTGCCCGACTTCAGGGCCGTCAGCACGCGGGCCCGGGTGACGGCGTCGAGCCCCGAGCCCGGCCCCACGAGGCTGGCGATCCTGCGGGGGTCGAAAAGGTACGCCTCGAACTCCACGTCGCCCGCCGTCTCCGGGGCCAGGGGCTTGACGATGACCCCCGGCGCGCCCGCGGCGTAGACGGGAAAGGCAAGCTCGGGCACGGCGATGGTCACCAGGCCGGCCCCGATGCGCCTGGCCGCGAAGGCCGCCAGGCGCGCGGCCCCGGTCATTTCGGGCCCGCCCGCGATCACCACGTGGCCCCGGTCGTACTTGCTGCCTGCTACCTTGGGCCAGGGATAGCGCTGCAGCCACAGGTCCGGCCCGTTGACATGAGTCATCGGCCGGATGTCGGCCAGCACGGAATCGGGGATTCCGATGTCGGCGACCACCAGGTCGCCCGTCGGGACGCGGCCCGGAAACAAGAGGTGCCCGGGCTTGGGGCGGAAAAAGGTGACGGTGAGCCGCGAGTTGGGAGCCGCCCCCAGGACCTCGCCGGTGTCCCCATGGACGCCGCTCGGCATGTCGACGGCGACGCAGTCGAACTCGCCTGCCTCCACCCTTTCGTTGACGGCCTCGACCGCCGCCAGGGCCGCCCCATCCAGGGGGCGCGCCAGGCCGGCGCCGAAAAGCGCGTCCACGACCAGGCGGCAATCGCCGGGCAGGCCGCCGTCGAGGGTTTCCACCTCGCCGGTCCAGCGCCCGGCGGCAACGGCGGCGTCCCCGCCCAACTTGTCGGCGGACCCCAGCAGGAATAAGCGCACGGGCCATCCCGCCTCGCCCAGAAGGCGCGCCGCCACGAACCCGTCGCCACCGTTGTTGCCGGGGCCGCAGAGCACGCTTAGCGGGCGCTCCGACCAGCGTTCGCGGATTTCCCCGGCGACGGCGGCGCCGGCGGCCTCCATCAGGTCCAGGCCGGGGATGCCGCCGGCAATGGCCGCCCCATCGGCCCGGGCCATTTCCTCGACGGTGAGCAATTCGGTCACAGGCATCCTCCGTCTCCCCCCAATCATAGAGTGCCTCGGGCGCGACCGGAACCCATCCCCCACGGGCCGCGGCGGCATCCGGAATCGTGGGAGAGACTGGGCGGCGGCCCGTGGGCCCGATATAAAGGCGCTCTCGGCTTTACAAGGGACAATCCATGAAGACCTTGGTGCTGGGCGCCGGCGTGATCGGCGTCGCATCCGCCTATTACCTGGCCCGCGCCGGACACCGGGTCCAGGTGATCGACCGCCAGCCGGGCGCCGGCCTGGAAACCAGCTTCGCCAACGGCGGCCAGATCTCGGCCAGCCATACCCAGCCCTGGGCGGGACCCGGTACCCTCGCCACCGCGGTCAAGTGGCTGGGTCGCCCCGGCTCCCCGTTGCGAATCGGCTTCAAGGCAGATCCCAGGCTTTGGTCCTGGTGCCTCAGCCTGGCCCGCAACTGCACCGCCGGACGGCAGCGAGTCAACGCCGAACGCATGCACCGCATAGCCCACTACAGCCTTTCCTCCCTCGCCGAACTGAGAGAGGAAACCGCCATCCAATACCACCGGCTCGCCAAGGGCATCCTGACCTTCTACCGCCAGGGGCGCGAACTCGGGCCGGCCCAGGCCAGGGCGGAGACCTTCGCCCGCCTGGGCTCCCCTTATCGGGTGCTGGACCGGGCCGGCTGCATCGCCGTGGAGCCGGCCCTCGCCCGGTCCGAGACCAAACTGGCCGGCGGCATATACTTTCCAGAAGACGAAAGCGGCGACGCCCACGCCTTCACCGACGCCCTGGCCGGCATCTCGGCCGGCCTCGGCGTCGAGTTCCGCTACGGGGTGGCCGTCAAGCGCCTGGTGGCGGAAGGAAACCGGATCACGGCCGTGGAGACCGACGCCGGCGCCTTTGCCGCCGATGCCTACGTGCTCGCGCTGGGCAGCTACAGCCCCCTCCTCGCCAGGCCCTTGGGCCTTAATCTCCCGATCTATCCCGCCAAGGGCTATTCGGTCACCATCCCCATCGGCGATCTTGCGGCGGCGCCGGAGGTCAGCCTGTTGGACGACGAGCGGAAGCTGGTCTACAGCCGGTTGGGGAACCGGCTGCGGGTGGCGGGGATGGCGGATATCGTCGGCTACGACACCTCCATCCCCGGGGCCCGTATCGCTTCCATCCTGGAAGCGGCAAAGTCCCTGTTCCCCGGTCTCGGCGAGGCGGCGGACGTCGAGCCCTGGGCCGGGCTGCGTCCCAAGACGCCGGACAGCGTGCCCATCATCGGCCCCACCCCATACGCCAACCTGTTCCTCAACACCGGGCACGGGTACCTGGGCTGGACCATGGCCTGCGGCTCGGGAAGGGTGGTCGCGGACCTGGTCGGCGGCAAAAAGCCGGGCATCGACATGGCGGGCCTGGGGCTCGACCGCTTCGCTTGAGAGCCCTTGGCCTGAATGGGGCGCGCGGACCCTTGACGGCCCCATACAATGGATAATCCATTATATCAAAAAAATAACGTAACCATATGTAATAAATAATTATAACTTCACCATTTCCCGGGCCATGGCGCCCTTTTCCCGGCCATTTTCGGGGCGGAGTCGCGTAAGCCTTGGCGCTTTGTTCATGGGTGCTCTATAAGCGCGCCTGCAACCGCCGCGGCCCAGTGACCGGGGAATATCCCATGACACCTTCATTCACCAGCGACGACGTCGACATCATCGAGAAGCAAACCCCCTTCCGGGGCTATTTCCGGGTCGACCGCTACCGGCTGAAACACCGCCTGTTCGAGGGCGGCTGGAGCCAGGAGGTGAGCCGCGAGATATTCGAGCGCGGCCATGCCGTCACCGCCCTGCTTTTCGATCCCGACCTGGACAGGCTGGTGTTCATCGAACAGTTCCGCGTCGGCGCCTTCTTCGCGCGCGCCTCTCCCTGGTTCGATGACGGGTTTTCGCCGTGGCTCTTGGAATGCATCGCCGGCATCATCGAGGAAGGCGAAACCCCGGAACAGGTGGCCCGGCGCGAGGCCGTGGAGGAAACCGGCTGCGAGATCACCGACATCGTTCCCGTCTGCCATTACCTGGTCAGCCCCGGGGGATCGACGGAATCCGTGTTCGTCTTCTGCGGCCGGGTGGACTCAGAGCACGCCGGCGGCATTCACGGGATCACCGAGGAACAAGAAAACATCCGCGTCTTCACCGTGCCCGTGGACGAGGCGCTGGACTGGCTCGATGTGGGCAGGATCGACAACGCCATGACCCTGATCGCCCTGCAATGGTTCAAGCTGAATCACGAAGGGCTCCGCGCCCGCTGGCTGGGGCTGGAACGGGCCGATACCACTCCCGGAGGCGCGTCTTGATCGCCGCCGGGGCGGCGGTTAGTCTTCCGGCCACACAGTCCTCAACAACCTTTCTGGGCGGCTCATGGACACCAAAAACGGCTTGATCGAAACCATCGGAAACACGCCCCTGATCCGCCTTCGCGGCGCGTCCGAGGCCACGGGCTGCGAGATACTGGGCAAGGCCGAATTCCTCAATCCCGGCAGCTCGGTCAAGGACCGCGCCGCGCTGTTCATCATCATGGACGCCGAGGAGCGCGGCACGCTCAAGCCCGGCGGCGTGATCGTCGAGGGCACCGCCGGCAACACCGGCATCGGCCTGGCGCTGGTCGGCAACGCCCTCGTATACAGCAGCATCGTCGTCGTCCCCGACAACCAGAGCGACGAGAAAAAGGACATGTTGCGGCTCTGCGGCGCCGACCTGCGCGAGGTGCCGCCGGTCCCCTACTCGGACCCGGAGAACTATGTCCACGTCTCCGAACGGCTGGCCAAGGAACTCGCCGAGAGCGAGCCGAACGGCGTGCTCTGGGCCAACCAGTGGGACAATGTCGCCAACCGCAGGGCCCACCTGGAAGGGACCGGCCCCGAAATCTGGGAGCAGACGGATGGCAGCGTGGACGCCTTCGTTTGCTCCGTCGGCACCGGGGGGACCCTGGGCGGGGTCTCCATGGCGCTCAAGGAACGCAACAAGGACGTGGTCATCGGCATCGCCGATCCCATGGGGGCGGCGCTCTACAATTACTACAAGCATGGCGAATTGAAGGCCGAGGGCTCGTCCATCGCCGAAGGCATCGGCCAGGGCCGCGTGACTGCGAACCTGGAAGGCGTGGTCGTCGACGAAGCCTTCCAGATCCAGGACGACGAGATGTGCCGCATCGTCTTCGACCTGTTGCGGAACGAGGGCCTGTGCCTCGGCGGATCCAGCGGCATCAACATCGCCGGCGCCATGCGCATGGCCGAATTGCTCGGCCCCGGGCACACCATCGTCACCATCCTCGCCGATTTCGGCACCCGCTACCAAAGCAAGCTGTTCAACCCCGTCTTCCTCAACGAAAACGGCCTGCCGGTGCCCGATTGGCTGACGTAGCGGCGAAGACCCATGGATTACGTCAACCCCGACGCCCTGGTGAGCACCGACTGGCTGGCCGGCCGCCTGGGAGACGTCCGCGTGGTGGACGCCACGTACATGCTGCCCAACATGGCGGGCCGCGGCCGCGACGCCTATGAGGACGGCCATATTCCCGGCGCCGTCTTCTTCGACATCGACGCCATCCGCGATGACGGCACGGAGCTTCCCCACATGATGCCCGGCCCGCAGAAGTTCTCGTCCATGGTGGGGGGCCTCGGCATCGGCGACGGGGACAGCGTCGTGGTCTACGACTCCCACGGCGGCTACCTGGCGGCGGCCAGGGTATGGTGGATGTTCCGGGCCTTCGGACACCGGCACGTGGCGCTGCTCGACGGCGGCCTGCCCAAGTGGATGAGGGAAAAGAGGCCCCTCGGCGACGAGATTCCCGATCCGCCCGCACGCTCCTTTAGCGCCCGCCCGAACCCGGACTTGGTGCGCGGTGTCGGCCAGATGCTGGAAAACCTGGACACCAAGCGCGAGCAGGTGGTGGATGCCCGCAGCGCCCCCCGCTTCAAGGGCCTGGAGCCGGAACCGAGGCCGGCCGGGAAACGGGGCCACATCCCGGGCAGTGTGAATTTGCCCTTCACGGACCTGCTGGACCCGGACGCAGATTTCGTCATGCGTCCGGCGCCAGAATTGGCCCGCATATTCGAACGCTTCGATCCCGAACGGCCCATCGTCGCCAGTTGCGGCTCCGGCGTCACCGCGGCGGTCCTCGCCCTGGGCTTTTACCTGATGGGACGCCAGGACATCGCCGTCTACGACGGATCCTGGGCCGAATGGGGCAACCGGGACGACACGCCGGTGGAAAAGGGCGAAGGCCCATGAGCGGCGACGGCATCGAGGTCCCTGCCGGAAAGCTCGCCCTGGTGGTCACCTACCTGGAGATGACCAAGCAGCCCACCGACCCGGGGCCGCCGGTTCCGGCACTCAAGCTGGCCCTGCTCCGGGCCGAGAATCCGACCGTCGCCTTCTACCGGTTCCTTTACGACACCGTTGGCGGACCCTGGCAATGGTACGAGCGGCGGCGCATGGACGACGACGAGCTGGCGGCCATCGTCCAGGATCCGGCGGTGGAGATCTACGTGCTCTACGTGAGCGGGGTGCCCGCCGGTTACAGCGAGCTGGACCTGCGCAAGATGCCGGACATCGAGGTCGCCTACTTCGGCCTCATGCCCGAATTCATCGGCCGCGGCCTCGGGACCTACCTGCTCAGGTGGACCATCGACCAGGCCTGGACGCGGGAGCCGAAGCGGCTTTGGGTGCACACCTGCAACCTCGATCACCCGCGCTCGCTCGGCCTCTATCAGCGGGCGGGGTTTACGCCCTACGGACAGGAGGCGAGCGTCATCGACGACCCGAGGCTGGATGGGTCTATCTCTGGATGAATCTTTCGATACGGGATTTGTCGACCCCCTCCAAGATTTCCAACGCGCCGCGTTTGGTCAGGATGATCTTGCCGTCGTAGTCATTCGGCGCGAGGTAGACGTAGGTGCCGTATCGCCGCACCAGGGTCTCGAGGCTTTCCACCAGACCCGGCTCGCACACGTAGTCCTCGCAGTTATACTGCACGATCACCCCGGGCGTGTCCTTTCCGTCGGCGTGTTCCAGCATGTGGCGTTGAATGGGTTCCGGCATATGGGTGCTCAGGATATGGCCGCCCGGGAGGTCCTCCGTGTGACCGCTGATCTCCGTCGGCGGCAGGTGGGGCGTCAGCGCCGAGAACGCCCAAATCCCCCCCCCGACGAGCGCCATCACGCCGGCGACCGAGAGCAGAAACTTCCAGGGCGATGAGGTGCGAACTTGCTCTCGCGCCCTGACCACCTGCTTCTTCATTCTCGCCGTGCGTCTGGCTTTCTTCGAGCGTTGACCCTTCCGCAGCGACGCCTTCAGGGACTCATTGCGCCGGCTACCCTCTTTCATTTTTCTTCCGTTCCTCCGGCTTCTCAGCCTCGGCAGTATCCCCGGGAGTGCCGTAACCTGACATTCCACGGATGAATCGTGCTACCCTTGCGAAGCCCGGACAGTTGCCTGTCGGAGGGCGAAAATGAGCGGAAAATCGTTCCTCATCCTGACGGCCCTGGCGTTGCCCTTGCTGGCATCGTGCCAGACGGTGTCCGTGGAGGAAGCCAAGAAGATCACCGCCACATTCGAGGGCGAGTCATACGTCGCGCCGCCGCGCACCATCAACGACATCCTTCAAATCTTTACCGTCGTGTTACTCGAGCCGACGATGATCGAGCCCGATCATTGTTCGACCGAAGGCGAGGAATCGGGCGGGCTCTCGAAGAGTATATTGGAGCTCAAGGAGCTGCTCAAGCAGGGCAGCGGGAACGACAGGATCACGGTGCCCGAACACCTGCGAAAGAAAGGCTGGGCGAAAAAAATCAACTACGCCTATGACGTTTATCACAGGATCGCGGGCCGGGAACAATTTCGCGGGAACATCCCCGAGGCCATCCGTTACATGGAACTCGCCCTGGAATCCGTGCCCTATAAGAATCCCGCCTATCAACATGCCCATTTGGCGAAAACCTATGTGCTCGCCGGAAACCTGAAGGCCGCCGAAGACTCCCTGAATCGGGCCTTGACCTTCATTTCCCAACAAAAGACCCCCGGGGCCGGCACCCTTATCATGACCACGTGGGCCGAGGCGGCGGTGGCCGAGGCCAAAGGCGACCTGCTCAAGGCCGAGAACGGGTTGCGCAAGGCTATAAGAATTTCCCGGG
>JADFTO010000189.1 GCA_022560215.1 Pseudomonadota bacterium
TCTCCGGCAGGACCCGTTTTCGGGTCATCTGTTTGTGTTCCGGGGGCGGCGCGGCGATCTGATCAAGGTGATCTGGCGGGATGGCCAGGGGGCGGTCTGTTTTCCAGGCGCCTGAGAACGGGGACGGTTTGTCTGGCCGTCCCCGGCGCATGGCAAAGTGAGCGTCACACCCGCCCAACTGGCGATGCTTCTGGAAGGGATAGACTGGATCGTACAGCGGTGGGACGGGGCTAATCTTTTGGACGGCACCTTCGCCAAGCGGACATAGAGCCACACATCCGAGGCGCCGAAAGCGGTCCGCTCCATGGAGATGGCCGGGGACGCGCTGGCCCTGAACTCAGCCGCGGAATCATGAGCGCTCAGATGTCGAGCAGGTGGCCCTTGACCGTTTCCAGGTGTGCCGTCATGGCGCCCGCGGCGGCGGCGGCGTCACGGTCCTTGATCGAGGCGACGATGGTTTCGTGCTGGTTGGCATAGATGGCCCGGCGTTCCTTGTTCACGGTGGCCTCCTTCAGCCGCCCCCACAGCTCGTCGCGCCGTACGCTGTTGATGGTGTCGAAAATGGCCAGCAGAAAATTGTTGCGCACCGCCCGGGCCATGGCCTGGTGCAGGGCGCCGTCCCAATACTCGAAGGTATCGGTGCTTTTCGCCGCCCGCCCTTTGCGGACCATGCGTTCCATCTGGCCGATGTCCGTCGTGGTGGCGCTCAGCGCCGCCATGCCGGCGATCCTCGGTTCGATGATCAGGCGGACCTCCATCACCTCGGCCGGGTTGGTCATGCGGGTGATTTGTGGGGACGAGTCCACCGACAGGGTGGGGCGCGGTCCGACGAAGGTGCCCCGTCCAACGTGACGCCAAATTCTGCCTTCGGATTCGAGCTCGGTCAGGGCGCGGCGCAGAGTCGTCCGGCTCACGCCCAACTGGCCGGCCAGGACCCGTTCCGGGGGAAGCCGCGCCGGGGGAATCAGGTTTTGGTCCTCGATCATTTTTCTCAAGTTGTCCAGCGTGCTCATGGCGCACCCCGTGGCTCGTCCAGCCCTGTACCAATATAAAATTGGTCTATCCGGACTTATAGGAGAAACGAATTGACAAATCAACGCTTATGACCTTGGATGGATTCAACCAATTAAAGACCAATTCTATATTGGTATACATGTCCAATGGGGGTTAGGCCTTTTGCGGCTGATTACCTTTTCAGATGGCGAAGGGGCGCGTCTCGGGGTTCTTTCCGAGGACGGCGGGCAAGTGGTGGACCTGGCGGCGGCGGTTCCCGATCTTCCCCGTGACATGACGGCGTTGATCGCCCTCGGCCCGTCCATGCTGCAGCGGGTTCGGGACGCCGCGCGGGCGGGGGAGAACGGCTTGTCGGCGGCGGACATAAATGTGCTGGCTCCCATACCCAGGCCGACGCGCAATGTTTTTTGCGTCGGCAAGAACTACCACGAGCACGCCAAGGAATTTCACTCCAGCGGTTTCGACGCCACCGCCGGCGCCTCGGCGGTGCCCGATGTTCCCATCATCTTCACCAAGGCCCCGTCCAGCGTCATCGGGCCGGGCCAGGCGATCCCGGCTTCCCTGGACTCGACCGATTCCCTGGATTACGAAGGCGAGCTCGCCGTCGTCATCGGCGAGGGGGGGCGCGGCATCAGGGCCGAGGACGCCTACGGCCACGTGTTCGGCTACACCCTGATCAACGACGTCACGGCGCGGAACCTGCAAAGCCGCCACAAGCAGTGGTTCCTGGGCAAGAGCTTCGATGGCTTCTGTCCCATGGGACCGACGCTTGTGACCGCCGACCAGATACCCGACGTCACGGCCTTGCGACTCGTCACCCGCGTCAACGGAGAGATCCGCCAGGACGCCACGCTCGCGGACTTGATTTTTGACATCCCCGTCCTGATCGAGACCATCTCCGCCGGGATCACGCTTGAGCCCGGCGACATCATCGCCACCGGAACGCCGGAAGGGGTGGGAATCGGATTCGATCCACCCCGGTTCCTGAAGTCCGGCGACGAAGTGGCGATCACCATCGAGCCGATCGGAGAACTGAAAAACTCCGTTGAAGGCTGACCGCAGAAATTAGGGAGAAATCAACATGAGAAAGCTCACGATTATTACCGCGGCCCTCATCGGCCTGGGACTGTCCCAGCCGGCGGGCGCGGCGGAAAAGATTAACATCGCCTGGGGGGGGTCCAACCCGGGTGGCGTGATGTACTACATGGTCGGCGCCGCGGGCACGATCATTTCCGAGAAACTTCCCCAGTACAACATCACCCAGGTCACCACCGGCGGTTCCACCGAAAACGCCAAACGCATCATCAAGGGCGAGTTGGACATGGGCATCGTCTATGGGGCCCACGTCTTCATGTCCCAGAAGCCGGAAGGCCCGTTCAAGGGCGGCGCCAAGGGCACCATGTTCCGCGGCATCGCCAAGGCCTACAAGGGGCCGACCTACTTCGTGACCCTGCCGGGAAGCGGGATCAAAAAGCTGTCCGACCTGGCCGGCAAGACCGTGGCCCTCGGCCCGCCGGGCTCGGGCACGGTTTTCAACTGCTCTAACATCCTGCGCGCCACCGGTTTCCTGGACAAGGTCAAGCCGCGCATGATGACCTTCGCCGACGCGGGCCGGGCTCTCGGCAACCGTCAGATCGACGTCCTCTGCCAATCCTCCGCCCCGGCGGGAGCGGTCAAGGAACTGGCCGAGACACGCGGCGCCGTGGTACTCGCCTACACGGGCGAGGAGATGAAGAAGATCACGACGCAATATCCCTTCTATAACAAGGGCACCATGCCCTCGACCACGTACAAGGGCGTGCCGGACGTCGACCTGCCTTACCTGACCGTCTATTGGGTGGCCCACGAGCGCGTGCCGGCCAAGGCCGTGGAGGATATCCTGGACCTGGTCTATCAGCCCGAAATCATGAAGCGGCTGGTCATCGGCCACAAGGCCTGGGCCCAGATGGAACCCGATACCAAGAGCTTCCAGGCGCTCGGCGTGCCCATGCATCCCGGGGCCAAGGCCTACTACATGAAAAAAGGCCTGTGGGAGGAGTAAAAACTTTCAATTCGGCGAGCCGCCACGATGGCATATCGTGGCGGCTCGTTTTGTCTTGGGCGTTAGAGACGGGATAGACGGGATAAGGGGGGGGGATGGCCGACGAACGCTGGTTCAAGCCGATCGAAGGCAGGAAACGGACCCTGTCCGGTTTCTACGCGGTCCTTTACGCCGTTATCGCCGCCTTCTTTTCCCTCTGGTACCTGTACACCTCGGGCTTCGGACTGGTCTCCACGGAGACCAACCGGGGCTTCTACCTATTGTTCACGTCGTTGCTCGTCTTCCTCGGGCTTCCGGCAAGGAAGGGGGCGCCCAAGGACCGGCCCAGCATCATCGACGGCGTCTTCATCGTGATGGCGTTGGCCGCCATCGGGTATTGGATGGATCAGTACGTGGACTACGCCATCAACCGGGTCAGCGACCCCAGTATCTGGGATCTGATCATGGGCGGCATCGCCATCGTGGTCATCCTGGAGACCAGCCGCCGCGCCCTTGGCCCGGTGATTCCGATCATCGGCATCCTGTTTCTGGCGCAGCTCTATTACGGCCCCTATCTCCCGGGCAAGCTCAGCCACTCCGGGATGACGGTGGAACGGATCATCGAGTTCACCTTCTCCACCCAGGAGGCCATGTTCGGCGTCGTCACCGCGACTTTCGCCACCTTTGTCTTCCCCTTCATGATATTCGGCGCCTTCCTCGAACGCAGCGGGGCCGGCGCCTTTTTCATGGATCTGGCGACGTCGCTGACCGGACGCTGGCGGGGCGGTCCGGCCAAGATCGCGACACTGAGCTCGGCCCTGTTCGGGTCCATATCCGGGTCCTCCGTCGCCAATGTCGTGGCCTCCGGCGCCTTCACCATACCGATGATGAAGCGCATCGGCTTCAAGCCCCATCACGCGGGCGCCATCGAGGCCATCGCATCCACCGGGGGCCAGATGATGCCCCCCATCATGGGCGCCAGCGTCTTCATCCTGGCCACCCTGACCCAGCGCGATTACCTGAGCATCGCCCTGATGAACATCATCCCGGCGGTGCTGTTTTTCACTTTCATCATGTTGATGGTGGACCTGGAAGCCATGCGCACCGGCATCAAGGGGCTGCCGCCGGAGGAAATCCCGCGGACCAGGGACGTGCTCCGCCGGGGTTGGTATTTCTTCATACCGCTGGTCATCGTCATCGGGCTGTTGTTCATGGGCTTCTCGCCCGACCTCGGGGCCTTTTGGGGGACGGTATCGGTGCTGGTGCTGTCATGGCTACGCAAGGACACGCGCATGGGGCCACGCCGTTTTTTCCACGCCATCGTCGCGGGGGGCCATAACAACACGTCGGCCGGCGCCGCCATCGGCAGTCTGGGCATCATCATCGGCGGCATCGTGCTGTCGGGCCTGGGCCTCAAGTTCTCGGCCGTTCTCGTCGAGTTCTCCGGCGGCAACCTGTTCCTCACCGTGGTCCTGGTGACCATCATCTCGATCGTCATCGGCATGGGCAGCAGCACGACCGGGTCTTATATCATCCTGTCGGTGGTCGCGGCTCCGGCGCTGGTGCAGCTCGGGGTGCCGGAGGTCACGGCCCATCTGGTGGTGTTCTACGCCGCCTGTTTGTCCAACATCACGCCGCCGGTCTGCGTGTCGGCCTTCGCCGCCGCGGCCATCGCCCGGGCCGATCCCATGCGCACCGGATTCGCCGCCTTGAAGTTCGGCGCCACGCTGGTCTTGATCCCGTTCAGCTTTGTCTACGTGCCGGAGCTCCTGCTCCAGGGTTCACCGGTGGCGATCGCGGTTGCCGCTTTCCAGTATCTGTTGGGCTACGGGGCGCTGGCCATGGGCATTCAGCAAACGGAGTTCTTCAAGGGCCGGATCTCGCAGTGGCGCCGCGTGGCCTTTCTCGGCGCCGCTCTCTGCCTGCTGTTCCCCTTGCTGCCCGGGATCGAGGTGGGTGGCTTCGCGCTCCTGCTGGTCGCCTGGGGTCCGACCCTCAAGGAGCTCCGCCCCTTCCGCGCCCGAACCTAGGGGCGGCAGGTCCACCTAATGCCAGCGGCCCTTGAAGTAAGGACCGCTGGGCGTTCATTGCCTGAGCAGGCTCTCAGGCATAAGCGCCGGCGCGCGGTCGCGCTTGCCAAAGGGCGATGAGTCAA
>JADFTO010000190.1 GCA_022560215.1 Pseudomonadota bacterium
AGGGTGGCCAGGAACGGGTACGCGAGGGCGTCGAGGACGCCGTCCAGGATTTGCCCCCGGCCGGCCATAATATCCGCGAAATAAGCCGCTTGTTCGGCGTTCCAGTAGGCGTTGTCCTCCAGGCCCAAGACCTCGAACAGCAAGGGGAACACCGGATCGCCCGTGTGCGCGAAGTTCCATCCGTACCATTGGCCGCCGGCGAAGACGGCGGCCAGGGTGAAGACGAGCCCCCGGGTGAACCAGCGCCCGCCGAGGCACATCAGCGCGATGCCGGCGGCGGGAAGGAACAAGAGCCCCGTATACTTGCCGGCGGCGTAGAAGCCGGCGGCCACGCCCAGCAACACGGCGGGCGCCAGGCCTTTTCCGTCCCGGCCCCGGATCAAGGCCGCGCTCGCCGCCAGCACGAAGAGCGCCAGGCGCGGCTCCACCTGGCCCGACCCGGCGCCGTAGATGGTGGCGGGCAGGGTCTGGAACAGGAGCGCCAGCCCCAAGGCCCAAGAGACCGGGAGCCAGCGCCGCGCCAAAGCAAAGAGCAGGACCGATGCCCCCCAGCCGCTGATAAATGTCCAACCGGTGAGCAGGACGTCGGCGGACTCCGCCGGACCCAGCGCCAGGGCCACGGCGTAGGTCATCTGCACCAACAGCGGCGTGGCGCCGGAAAGCGCGCGGGGGACGAAAAAGACGCGGCCTTCCTCGACGAAGCGCCGCGGCAGCTCGAAGTGATAGGAGAGCGTGTCCGCCTCGATGGGCGGCGAGGCGGCCTCGAACAGGTCGAACACCAGGGCCACGGCGGCGACCCCCAGCAGGAGCCAGGCCGCGGGCGTGAATGGGTGCGCGCCCTCCCCTGCGGGCCGGCGCCAGAAGACGAGCCCGGAACTGAGGACCACGCACATCCCCCACGCCGGGCCGGGGCTCAAAAACCCCGCCGTGCCTATCCAGAAGGCCAGCCAGCCGACCACCCCGAAGCCGACGGCGAAGGCCAGCGCGCCCCGCTCCAGGGCCGGCTGGCCGCGCCACATGCCGAGCCCGTGGAGGACGGCCGCGCCGGCCCCCAGGCAGGAAAGAAACAGGACGGCGAGCGCGACCCCTGTCACGAGAAAAAAACGTCAAAGACCCTGGGCAGGATTCCCCGGAACTGCGCCAGGTATAGGGCGAAGATCACCGCCACCCACAGGAACTGTAGCGCCTCCATTTTCCGATGGCGTCTGGGCATGTCACTATCCGGCATCTGTTTCAATGGCTTGACGGCGCCGATGGGGAATCTTCTATCGGCCGGGCCCGGGACCGTCAAGGCGGGCGGGCGGGGCTTGTCATTCCCCGGTCCGGGGAATAGACAGAAGCCACCCGGCGCCGGGGCGGCGGCGGCGGGAAAGTAGGCCAAACGGGGCATGCAGGTTTGACATGAACTGGATCAGCCTCGAAAAGCAGGTGGATATTCGTTCGCCCTTCGAGGTCACCCGACTCCCCCTGCTCTGCCGCTCTTCCCTGCGTTATCTCCTGCCCGGCCAAATCAATCTTTTCGCCGTCCCACCGGCGCGGGCCGGCGACCTGCCCTTTTTTCCGGCGGAAGATGGGCGTTCGTTGAAGGGAATCGTCGCCGGACCGGCTTGAGGGCATTGTTTCCCTGGAGGAATTTTTTTTGAGCCCCAAACCAAGAACCCCGCGCCGGCTATCCGCCCTGGTGCTGGCGACGTTGATTGTGTCGTCAGCGGCCTTGCCTTCCCTCGCCGACGTGCTGCGGGTGACGGTCACCGATTTGCGCTCCGAGCGGGGAAACGTGCATATCGCCCTCTACGCCACTCCTGAGTCCTTCCCCAAGAGCGACGGCATGCTGGCCGACGCGGTGCTGCCCGCGCGCTACGGGGGGGTTACGGCGACCTTTCCCGGGTTGCCGCCGGGTGCGTACGCCTTGGCGGTCTATCACGATGAAAACGGCAATGGCGAGTTCGACCGGGCATTCCTGAACATTCCCCTGGAAGGGTATGCCTTCAGCAACGATGCGTCCCCGTTTTTCGGGCCCCCGGATTTCACGGACGCCGCCATCCAGCTCACCGGCCCGGTCACGGACGTGACGATCCCCATCACATATTGAAGCGGGCGTGGGCGGCCATCACATCCTCATGCAACCCTTGCGCGGCCTAAGAGCCATGGTGTTTGGTATAGGCCGTTACCGTGGGAGAGGGGCCGGGGCATGGACTTCCTGAAACTCGAGGACTTCTATCAGGTCTATGACCGGCACCGCACCTACATCAGGGCGGAAGTCCGAAGGAAGCACCTGCGAAACTACGACGAGCAGTTCTGGCGGCCCGCCAGGGCCAGCGCCGGCCATTCGGTGCTCGAGCTGGGCTCGGGCACCGGCCTGTTCCTGGCCTACCTCGTGTGCAAGGGGGTCACCGATTTCACCGGCGTCGAGCAGGACGAAAAGGTTATCGACTACATGCCGGACGACATCGCCCGGCGCGTCACCATCGGGGACCTCTGGGAATCGCTGGACGGGTTCGAGCGCAAGTTCAACCGGATCGTCTCTTCGACGTCTTCGAACACTTTTCCTATTTCGAGGGCTGCCGGCTGCTGGCCCGGCTTAGGGACCTGCTGGACCCCGACGACGGCCTGATCGTGCTCAGGGTGCCGAACGCCGCCTCGCCCTGGGGGCTCCAGTACCAATACAACGATCTCACCCATAAGGCGGTCTACGGGCCCGGCAGCCTCCAGCATCTGGCCTTGGCCGCCGGTCTCGAAGTCGTCCACCGATGCTCCGCTAGGCGCGGCAGCCGCTTCAAGAGAGTCCTCGAAGACGCCTTGCACGGGCTCCTGGACCGGATTTTGACCGAACCGCCTCCCCTTTGGGGCGCCAACATGATCCTGGTGCTGGAGCCGATTGCCGCTGCCGGGCGAAACCGACGAAACCCTTGAGCGCGCCAACCATGGCACGGATTGTTCTCCTTCTCATGCTCCTGCTGGGGGGATGTGATTCGCTCTACCGACAATTGGGCGGGAACTTCTTAGGACCGCCGGGGCAACTGAATGAACGGGTCGGCGGCAAAGCCAGGGAGTTGATCAGACAAGCCTTCGCCGGCATCGACGCCGACCGACTCGCCGATTACCACGTCCACGCAATCGCCATGGGGACGGGACTCGAAGACACCTGCGGCAGGGCCGGCGCCGCCGGGGCCTACATCAACCCGGCGCGGTTCAGTTGGCTCAATCCCCGATGGAAGATTCCGACCGCCGTGTTGATGAGCGCGTCCGGGATTTCGAACCTGGGCCAAGCCGACGACCAATACGCGGGCCGCCTTTTCGATCTGGTCCGGAATTTCCCCGGAAAGGGCGTCTTTTATCTCCTCGCGCTCGACGCCTATCACGGGGCGGACGGCCGGCCGGACTGGGAAAAGACAGATATCCACATCCCCAACCAATTCGTCATCGACCTGGCCGGCTGCCTCAATGATCGGCTGCCGGCGCCGCGCTTCGTACCGGTGATCTCGGTGCATCCCGGCCGCGGGGACGCCATCGACGAGATGCGCCGGCATCATCAGGCGGGGGTGCGCTTCGTCAAGTGGCTGCCCAACGTCATGAACATCGATCCTGCCCTGGCGGATTATGAGGAATTTTATGAGGAGATGGCGCGTCTCAAAATGACCCTGCTCACCCATACCGGCCTGGAAACGACGCTCCGCGTGGCCGATGCCGATCACCAGGAATTCGGCAATCCCCTCCGCCTGTCTCGCGCCCTCGGCGCCGGGGTCCGGGTGGTCATGGCCCACAGCGGGCGCGACGGCGAGGGCAGGGACGAAAACGGTGCCGGGACGCCGAACTTCGAGCTGTTCCTGCGAATGATGAAGAAGCCAGAGTACGAAGGGTGCCTGTTCGCCGACATCTCGGGCTGGTCCATCGACGACAGGGACAGCCTGGCGAACCTGAAGGTCTTTATCGAAGACCGGTCCCTGGCTGGGCGGACGGTCAACGGGAGCGACTATCCGCTGCCCGCCGCCGCCTACCTCAACCCGACGGCGACGCTCGCCGATCTGGGCCTGATCACGGCGGAAGACGCGCGAGCCCTGGACGAGATCTACGGCTACAATCCCCTGCTGTTTGACTTCGTGGTCAAGAGGACGGTCCGCCTGCCTGACGGCCGGCGGCTGCCGGCCTCCATGTTCCTCTCGATCGACGACCTGCCCGCCGGCCCGGGAGACCGCTGCCGGGGCTACCGGCGCTAATGCCCCTTCCATTGACAGGGCCCCGTTCAATGCCTATTTTCCGCCCTCCTCGAGCACGCCCCCATGGCTGCCTCGGGACAATGGATGTGAACGCATGAAGGTCAAGAATTCCCTCAAATCGGCCAAGCTACGCCATAGGGAGTGCCGGGTGGTGCGCCGCCGCGGCCGCGTCTACGTGATCAACAAGCGCAATCCACGCTTCAAGGCCAGGCAGGGTTAGACAAGGCTAAGCCGCGTCCCATCCGACCAGCCGCGCTTGTGCGCGGCTTTTTTGATTTCTGGGGCCTTTCCCATATAACCTATAGGGCGTCGTTCACCGTTTCGTCAGGGGAGGGCGGACATGAGAATGCCGGAGCCCGATGCCGGCGTCATCGCCAAGCGCGCCGACATCATCCAGAGCATGCGGGAAATCGTCCCCGGCGAGGGCGTCATCGACGACGAGGACGAGCTTCGCGTCTACGAATGCGACGGCCTTTCCGCCTACCGCCAGTTGCCGCTGATCGTCGTCCTGCCGGAGACCACGGCCCAGGTGTCCGAAATCCTCAAGCTTTGCCGCGACCAGGGGATCAAGATCGTGCCGAGAGGCGCCGGCACGTCTCTTTCGGGCGGCGCGCTGCCGCTCGCGGACGCCATCACCATCGGCCTCGGCAAGTTCAACCGCATCATCGAGATCGACTACGACAACCGCTGCGTGGTGGCCCAGCCCGGTGTCACCAACCTGGGCATCACCGACGCCGTCAGTGCGTCAGGCTTCTACTACGCCCCCGACCCGTCCAGCCAGATCGCCTGCACCATCGGCGGCAACGTGGCCGAAAACGCGGGCGGCGTCCACTGCCTGAAATACGGCCTCACCACCAACAACCTGCTGGGGCTGGAAATGGTGCTCCTGGACGGGGACGTCATCCGCCTCGGCGGCAAGCACCTGGACAGCGGGGGATACGACCTGCTGGGCCTG
>JADFTO010000191.1 GCA_022560215.1 Pseudomonadota bacterium
CGCATCGCGGCGACGCACGTCCCTAGCCGAAAACCTTGGTAGACCGTCTCTATGGGTCACTATCAGTGACCTTAGGTATAAGGGCATGGGTAAAGGCCATGGCGCCCCGATCATATCACGGGATCGAGACTCCCTCCCCCTTGGCGGGGGTTTGCCGCTTTGCCGGAACAGGCGACGACTCGATCCTTGGTATCAGGTCTTGGCCTCGTATTGGCAGAGCTCCCGGACCACGCAGTCCCCGCAGCGGGGCTTGCGCGCCTTGCACACGTGGCGGCCGTGGAGGATGAGCCAGTGGTGGGCGTGGCGCTTCCACTTGGGCGGCGTGATCTCGTCCAACTTCCGCTCAACCTCGAGCGGCGTCTTGCCGGGCGCCAGGCCGGTGCGGTTGCCGAGCCGGAAGACGTGGGTGTCGACGGCGATCACGGGCTCGCCGAAGGCCACGTTGAGGACCACGTTGGCGGTCTTGCGCCCGACCCCGGGGAGCGCCTCCAGGGCGGCCCGGTCGTTGGGCACTCGGCCCCCGTGCCCGTCCACCAGCAGGTGGCTCAGGCCCATGATGTTCCGGGCCTTGGTGTTGAACAGGCCGATGGTCTTGATCATCTCCTTGAGCCGGGTCTCGCCCAGCGCCAGCATCTTGGCGGGCTCATCGGCGGCGTCGAACAAAGGGCCCGTCGCCTTGTTGACGCCGGTGTCGGTGGCCTGGGCCGAGAGCAGCACGGCGACCAGCAGGGTATAGGGATTGCGGTAGTCCAGCTCGCTCCTGGGCGCAGGGTTGGCCTCGGCCAGCAGGGCGTAGAACCGATCGGCCCTTTTCCTGGAAGCCGCCGCCGTCATTCCAGGCCCAGCACGTGGCGCATGGTATAGAGCCCGGCCTCGCGGCCCTCGCACCAAAGGGCGGCATGCACGGCGCCGGCGGCGAACACGGCCCTGGACGACGCCATGTGGGTGAGCTGGAGCCGCTCGCCGTCCGTGGCGAAGATCACCGTGTGCTCTCCCGTCACGTCGCCGCCGCGCAAGCTGGCGAACCCGATGTCGCCCCGGCGCCTGGGCCCCGTATGACCGTCCCGCACCCTTTGCGCCACGTCGTCCAGCCTCACGCCCCGGCCCTCGGCGGCGGCCTCGCCGAGCGCCAGCGCCGTCCCCGAAGGCGCGTCCACCTTGTGGCGGTGGTGCATCTCCACGATCTCGATGTCGTAATCGTCCCCGAGCAGGGCGGCCGCCTGGCGGACCAGGCCGAGGAGCAGATTGACGCCGACGCTCATGTTGGCGGCCTGCACCACGGGTGTGCGCCGGGCGGCCAGGTCGAGGGCCTCCAGGTGGACACGCTCGAGGCCCGTGGTCCCGACCACCAGGGCGACGCCCCGCTCGGCCGCCAGGGACCCGTGGCCGGCGGTGGCGTCCGGGCCGGTGAAGTCGATGACGGCGTCCGACGCGTCAAACAGCGCGCCGGTGTCCTCGGAAACGGCGAGGCCGAACGGCTCCCCCCCCGCCAGCCGCCCCAGGTCCTGGCCCAGGGCCTCGTGCCCCGGGCGTTCCGTGCCCCCGGCGAGCTCGCAGCCGTCCGTGGACAGGACCCGGGCCAGGAGCATCCTGCCCATGCGCCCGGCGCAGCCGACGATGCCGATTTTCATGAAACCCCCTCCCCTCGCCCGCGACGGGCCAACCTACAACAAAGGGGCGGCAGAGGAAAAGCGGCAGAGGAAAAGCGGCAGCGGGGGGCGCGGAGCTTGAAAAATATGAAGCCGGGGCGGGTGGCCGTATCCGGGGTTATTCCTTCAGGTCCTCCCACAGCTCCTTGACCTTGGAGAAGAAGCCGTGGGAGAGGGGGTTCATCTTGGCCGCGTTGCCCTTTTCGGCGAACTCACGCAGCAGGTCCTTCTGGGTCCTGCTCAGGTTGACGGGGGTCTCCACCGTGGCCTGGACGAACATGTCGCCCCGGGAGGTGGAGCGGTACACACTCATGCCCTTGCCCTTGAGCCGGAACTGGTTGCCCGACTGGGTCCCCGCCGGGATGGTGACGCGCGCCCGGCCGCCGTCCACGGTGGGCACCTCGATGGCGCCGCCGAGCACCGCCGTGGTCATGGGGATGGGGACCTGGCAGTAGATGTCGGCCCCGTCGCGCTGGAACAGGCGGTGGGGGGCGACGGTGAGGAAGATGTAGAGGTCCCCCGGCGCCCCCCCGCGCAGCCCCGCCTCGCCCTCGCCGCCGAGGCGGATGCGGGTGCCGTCCTCGACGCCCGCGGGAATGGAGACCGACAGGGTCTTCTCCTTCCGCACCCGCCCCATGCCGGCGCAGGGGCGGCAGGGCTCCCTGATCACCTTGCCGCTGCCCTGGCAGTTGGGGCAGGTGCGCTCGACGGTGAAAAAGCCCGACTGGGAGCGCACCCGGCCGTTGCCGTGACAGGTGACGCAGGTGACGGGGGCGGCGGCGCCGGCGGCGCCCGTGCCCCTGCAGTCGTCGCACTGGACCGAGGTGGGAACGCGGATGTTGGCCTTCTTGCCGCGGAAGGCCTCGGTGAGCGTGATCTCCATGTTGAAGCGGAGGTCCGTCCCCTGGCCGGAGCCCTGCGCAGAACCCCGTCCTCTCCCTTGAGAGAACTCGCCGAACATCTCGTCGAAGATGTCGGCGAATCCCGACGCGAAGCCGCCCCCGAACCCGGCGTGGGCGCCGGGGCCGCCCTGTTCGAAGGCGGCGTGGCCGAAGCGGTCGTAGGCGGCCCGCTTCTGGTCGTCGCCGAGCGCCTCGTAGGCCTCGGATATTTGCTTGAACTTCTTTTCCGCCGCGGCGTCCCCGGGATTGCGGTCCGGGTGGTGCTTCATGGCCAGCTTGCGGTAGGACTTCTTGATCTCGTCGCCGCTCGCCTGCCGGTCGACCCCGAGAAGGGAGTAGAAATCCTCTTTGGCCATGGCGATCTACCGGCCCGAAGGGGGCATGTGGGTCGCGGGATCAGGAGTACTCGGCACTCCCCGGCCCCTCAGTCGTCTTTCTTTTCGGGGTCCACTTCTTCGAAATCGGCGTCGACGACCTCCCCCTCCGCCGGCGAGGAGTCCCCTGGCGGCGGGGCGTCTGCTTCAGGCGCGTCGGCCACCTTCTCTTCCTGGCTGGCCTTGTACATGGCCTCGCCCAGTTTCATGGACGCCTGGGACAGGGTCTCGATCTTGGCGTTGATGGCCTGGAGATCGTCTTCGTCCTTGACCTTGCGCAGGTCCTCCATGGCGTCCTCGATGGCCTTTTTCTCGGCTTCCTGGACCTTGTCGCCGAATTCCTTCAGGTTGTTTTCCGTGGAATGGATCAAGGCGTCCGCGTGGTTGCAGGCCTCCACCAGCTCGCGGCGCTTGATGTCCTCTTCGGCGTGCTCTTCGGCTTCCTCCACCATGCGGTCGATGTCGGCGTCGGAAAGGCCGCCCGAGGCCTGGATGCGGATCTGCTGCTCCTTGCTGGTGGCCTTGTCCTTGGCCGAGACGTTGACGATGCCGTTGGCGTCGATGTCGAAGGTGACGTCGATCTGGGGAATGCCGCGCGAAGAAGGGGGAATGCCGATCAGGTCGAACTGGCCCAGAAGCTTGTTGTCGGCGGCCATTTCGCGCTCGCCCTGGTAGACGCGGATGGTCACCGCCGTCTGGCTGTCCTCGGCGGTGGAGAAGACCTGGCTCTTGCGCGTCGGGATCGTGGTGTTGCGGTCGATCAGCCGGGTGAACACGCCGCCCAGGGTCTCGATGCCGAGCGACAGCGGCGTCACGTCGAGGAGCAGCACGTCCTTCACGTCGCCCTTGAGCACGCCGCCCTGAATGGCGGCGCCGAGGGCCACCACCTCGTCGGGGTTGACGCCCTTGTGGGGCTCGCGGCCGAAGAAGTCCTTGACCGTCTCGATGATCTTGGGCATGCGGGTCATGCCGCCCACCAGGATGATCTCGTCCACCTCGCCGGCGCTGAGGCCGGCGTCCTTGAGGGCCGCCTTGCACGGACCGACGGTCCTCTGCACAAGGTTGTCCACCAGGGCCTCGAGCTTGGCCCGGGTGAGCTTGATGTTGAGGTGCTTGGGCCCCGACTGGTCGGCGGTGATGAAGGGCAGGTTGATCTCTGTCTGCATGGCGCTGGAAAGCTCGATCTTGGCCTTCTCGGCCTCCTCCTTGAGGCGCTGAAGGGCGAGATTGTCCTGGCGCAGGTCGATGCCGTTTTCCTTTTTGAACTCGTCGGCCAGGTAGTCGATGATGCGCTTGTCGAAGTCCTCGCCGCCGAGGAAGGTGTCGCCGTTGGTCGACTTGACCTCGAAGACGCCGTCGCCGATCTCCAGGATGGACACGTCGAACGTGCCGCCGCCCAGGTCGTAGACGGCGATGGTGCCGGTTCCCTTCCTCTCCAGGCCATAGGCCAACGCCGCCGCCGTCGGCTCGTTGATGATGCGCAGCACCTCCAGGCCGGCGATCTTGCCCGCGTCCTTGGTGGCCTGGCGCTGGGAATCGTTGAAGTAGGCGGGGACCGTGATGACCGCCTGGTCCACGTCCTCGCCGAGATAGCTTTCGGCGGTTTCCTTCATCTTCTGGAGGATGAAGGCGCTGATCTGGCTGGGGGAGTATTTCTTGCCGTCGGCCTCGACCCAGGCGTCGCCGTTTTCGCCCTCGACGATGGAATAAGGGACCATGCCCTTGTCCTTCTCGGTCATCGGATCGTCGTAGCGGCGGCCGATCAGGCGCTTGATGGCGGACAGCGTCCGCTCGGGGTTGGTCACCGCCTGGCGCTTGGCGGGCTGTCCGACCAGGCGCTCGCCGGACTCGGTGAAGGCGACAATGGAAGGGGTGGTGCGCACCCCCTCGGAGTTTTCGATGACCTTGCAGTCCTTGCCCTCCATCAGGGCGACGCAGGAGTTGGTGGTTCCAAGGTCGATGCCGATTACTTTGCTCATGACTTGTTCATCCCCTTAGTCCTTCATTGCCCTCGGCGGCCGGCCCGGGTGTGCGGGCGCTAAAAATCAATCTGGCGATATATATGTCGGCGCCGGCGCCCCCGCAACCGGCGGCCCCGGTTTTTCGCGCACTCTAGAGCGGTTCAGGATTGATAGGAATCAATTTGATGGGAGCAGATCGGTTCATTCGGGCAGGCGCGGCGCGCCCAGCGATGCCGCAGCATCGGGCAAGCATCGGGCAAGCGTTGCAACGCACCCGG
>JADFTO010000019.1 GCA_022560215.1 Pseudomonadota bacterium
TGCGGTGCATCGGGCAAGCGCCGCAACGCACCCGGGGGGCCGATTTGCCCCACCGGAGGCCGGGTGCTTTTGCGCCGTGGCGTCGTTGCCCGCCCCTTGTGATGGTCCACCATCACGGCGGAACGGGCGCCTAGCCACGACGCAAAATCATCCCGGTCAAATGGTTCCAACTAGCCGGATAGTGCTCTAGCCTAGGGGAGAGCGCTAATCCCGGGGGGCCGCCTCGATCTTCGCGCCCCCGTCTTCGCCGATCAGCCAGATCAGGCCCCCGGGCAGGCTCATGACGGCGACCACCAGGCCGAAGAGCACGGATAGGGCGACGGCGCCCTCGCCGGGGACGCCGATGAGGCCGAAGGCCGCCACCATGGACAGCTCGCGCACCCCCCAGCCGGCGATGGAGATGGGCAGGGTGGTGATCAGGAGGACCGGCGGGATCAAGGCCAGGCAGTCCACCAGGCCCACGTCCAGGTCCAGGCCCCGGGCGAGAAAGTAAACGGCGAGCGCCACGTTCCCATGGCCGAGGACGCCCCAGCCGATGACCCGAACCGCATGGCCGGGGACCAGGAAGACCTTGCGCGCGTCGCCGGCGAGCAGGGCCAGTCCGCGAACCAGGCGCCAATGGCCGATGGCGGCCGGCAGGCGGTCCAGCGTCATCACGAACGCCAGCCCCGCCGCCGTGGCGGCAGCGAACAGGGCGACGGCGGGCACGGCCCAGGTTTCCGCCCCGGGCCCCATCCGGGGCAGGAAGAAGGGCTGGGTGGCGGCCACCAGAAGGACCAGCGCCACCACGGTGGCGGCGCGCTCCAGCATCACCCCGTTGACCGCGGCCCCAAGCGTGTGACCCGTGCGATGGACCTTGTAGATGCGCACCGCGTCCCCGCCCACCGAGGACGGAAGGGTCTGGTTGAAAAAGGCGCCGATGTAGAACAGGCGCGCCGCCATGCCCCAGGACACAGGCGATCCGATGGCGCCGAGAACCGCCCCCCAGCGCAAGGCGCCGATGCCGATCTGGATCACCAGGACGGCGGCGGCAAGCCCAACCATGGCGAAGGACACGCCGATCAACCGGTCCCCGATGTCGGCGATGTCGATCCGTCCCAGCAGGAACCAGATCAACAGGGCCGAGACCAGGAACTTGAGGGCCGTAACGATCCGCTTTTTGATCATGGGGGTTGCCGGGGTGATTCAGCCGGGCACTGCTTTAGCATATATCGGCGCCGGCGAAACAATCTCTTCGACCGGTTCCGCGGCCATTTTTCAATGGAACGGGGAGGCAAGGAAAGGATTGGGCGCCCCCCAATAGGAGCAAGGCCCGCCGCCGCCCGCGCCGAGGAGTCCCTGCGCGCTCCCTTTACAGTCCGCCCCGCCGGGACTACCTTTTCCGGATACGGAGAAAGCCGAGAAAGCCGAGAAAGCCATGACCACGGTGAGGCGGGCGGCGGTCGCCGGGTCCTTCTATCCCGGCACGGCCGCCGAACTCGACGCCACGATTGTATCGTACCTGTCCTTGGCCGATGCCGCGACGGGCCCGGCGCCAAAGGCGGTCATCGTGCCCCACGCGGGCTTCATCTATTCGGGCCCGGTGGCGGCCATGGCCTACGCCCGCATCAAGCCGGCCGCCGGCGACATCACCCGGGTGGTCTTGCTCGGCCCCTGCCACCGGGTGGCCGTCCGCGGCCTGGCGCTGAGCGGCGCCGGAGCCTTCGCCACACCCTTGGGCGAGGTCCCCGTGGACGCGGACGCGGGCAAGATGATCCTCGAGCTGCCCCAGGTGCAGGTCTTCGATGCCGCCCACACCGACGAACACAGCCTGGAAGTTCACCTGCCCTTCCTGCAGGTGGTGCTGGGCGATTTTTCCGTCGTCCCCCTGGTGGTCGGCGAGGCCACGGCCGAGGAGGTGGCCCAGGTGCTCGAGACCTTGTGGGGCGGGCCGGAGACCATCATCGTGGTCTCCTCGGACCTCAGCCACTACCTGGACTATGACTCGGCCCGCCGCATGGACGAGGACACCTGCCGGGCCATAGAGGAACTGGACACCGACGCCATCGGCCGCGACCAGGCCTGCGGGCGCGTCCCAGTCAAGGGCTTGCTGGTGCTCGCCAAGCGCCGGGGCATGAAGGTCACCACCCTGGATCTGCGCAACTCCGGGGACACGGCGGGGTCCAGGGACAGGGTCGTCGGCTACGGCGCCTGGATGTTCACCGAGCAACTCAGCCCCGGGTCGCGCCCGGGCGCCGTCGAGGCCGGAGGAAAGGCCGGCGAGGACACCTTCGGCGCCGAGACCCGGGCGCTGCTGGAAAATCACGGGCCGGCGCTGCTGCACCTGGCCGCGGCCTCCATCGAGCACGGCCTCGAACACGGCGAGGCGCTGCCGGTCAACGGCGCCGACCATGCCCCGGAACTGCGCCGGGACGGGGCCTGCTTCGTCACCCTCAAGCGGAACGGAAAGCTGCGCGGCTGCATCGGATCGTCCGCCAGACAACGGCCCCTGGTCGAAGACGTGGCCGCCAACGGCTACGCCGCCGCCTTCAAGGACCCCCGGTTTCCGGCCCTCGCCAAGGACGAACTGGACGGCCTGGTCGTTTCCGTTTCGGTGTTGAGCCCGAACCGCCCCATGACATTCGCCGACGAAGACGACCTTCTCGGCCAGCTCCGCCCCGGAACGGACGGGCTGATCATCATGGACGGGAAGCACCGGGCCCTGTTCCTGCCCTCCGTCTGGGAATCCCTGCCCAAGCGCGAACAATTCCTCGGCCACCTCAAGGTCAAGGCGAAGCTCGCCCAGGACCACTGGTCCGACGACTTCAAGGCGTGGCGCTTCGTGGCCGAGGAAATTTCATCGGCGAGCCTGGGAGAGGCGATGTCTCTCTGGAGCATGAACCGGCATAACTGAGCCTTGCAAGATAAGGAAAAAACACCATGCAGGAATTTAAATCCCCTCCCCGTGCCTTCAGTGCCCGGATGGCGCTGGCGTCCCTGGTCGCGCACGCCCTGTTCGCGGCCCCGCCGGCCGCGGCCCAGGACTACCGGTTGGTAACGGCCAAGGCCCTCGGCAGCGCCGTCTCGGCCATATCCGAGGCCAAGGCCGATCCCGGACTCGACCAGGCCGGCGGCGCCAATCCCGTTTGGCCCGAACAAGCCGGCCGGCAAGAAGCAACCCCGCCGCAGACCAGCGCCGGCCTGAATAGGCCCCCGGGCGCACCCGCCCAGCCCTGACGGCGGCGGCAACGTCGCCCGCCCGCACATCCGCTTGGCGTGGCGAGTGCGCCGGCGAACCCTGGATTCCTTCTTTTTTTAGGGTTGTCGCAGGGATCGTCCAGCCTATGATCCCCGGAAACGGAGGAATGCCTTGAGCGTCAACATCACCGTCGACCTCCTGGACAGGATCGGCGACCTCGCCAAGCGCGCCGGCGGGGAAATCATGAAAATCTACGCCACCGACTTCGTCGTGGAGACCAAGGCCGACAGCTCCCCGGTGACCGAGGCCGACAGGACCGCCGAAGCCATGATCGTGAGCACGATCAAGGGCGACATCACCGACAAGTTCCCCATCGTCAGCGAGGAAGCCTTCGCCGACGGCAAGAGCCCGAATGTCGCCGGCACCCCGTTCTGGCTGGTGGACCCCCTGGACGGGACCAAGGAATTCGTCAACCGCAATGGGGAGTTCACCGTCAACATCGCCCTGGTGGAAGCCGGCCGGCCGGTCCTCGGCGTGGTCCACGCGCCGGCCATCGGCGCCACCTACTGGGGCAGCGCCCATGGCGCCATCTTCCAGAGCGGCGACGAGCCCCCCCAACCCATACAATGCCGGCCCAAGCCCGAGGATGGAGTGGTGGCCCTGGTCAGCCGCAGCCACCGCACCCCGGAGGTCGACGCCTTCCTGGAAGGCTACACGGTCAAGGCCGAAACCAGCGCCGGAAGTTCCCTGAAATTCTGCCTGGTGGCCGCCGGCCAGGCCGACATCTATCCCCGGCTGGGGCGGACAATGGAATGGGACACCGCCGCCGGCCACGCGGTCGTCAGATTCGCCGGCGGTTCCGTCAGCCGCGTCGAGGGCGGTGAACTCGGATATGGAAAGCCCGGATTCGAGAATCCCCACTTCGTGGTCAAGGGGTTGCCGTGACACCGAATCCAGGCCGCGGGGGAGCGCCGGGGGGAAAGGCGTGTCAAGGGAATCGTGTCCTTGACTGCGCCCGGATTCAGGCGCAAACTTTTTTCCAGTGCCCGGGCGACCGGTCACGACAGAGCCGCCGCAATCCTTTGCGGTGACTGCAGTGCCGGATCATTACCGCGGATGGTCCGAGCCGTGAGCAGAAAGAGAAGTGGAGAGCCGTTGGCGAGGCCGGCGGCTCTCTTTTGGCCCCCGGTCCCTGGTCCCAAGGCGGGGGTCTTCCGATGACCGACATCCTTGCCCCCACCCCCGAGGCCATTACCGAGGCCGCCCGCCACATCCTGGACGGCGGGCTCGTCGCCTTTCCCACGGAAACCGTCTATGGGCTCGGCGCCGACGCCACCAACGACGAGGCCGTGGCCGCCGTCTTCGCCGCCAAGGGCAGGCCCGCCTTCAACCCGTTGATCGTCCACTTCGCCGAAGCCGCGGGCGTGGCCGACGTGGCCACCCTCGACGGCCCAGCGGCGGAGCTGGCCGGGGCCTTCTGGCCGGGGGCGCTGACCTTGGTCCTGCCCCGGCGGGATCCCTGCCCGGTTTCCTTGCTCGCCAGCGCCGGCCTGGACACCATCGCCGTCCGGGTTCCCCATCACCGGGCGGCCCATGACCTGCTGGCGGCCGCCGGATGCCCCGTGGCCGCCCCCAGCGCCAACCCCTCGGGCCGCGTCAGCCCGACCACCGCCGCCCATGTGGCCGAGGCGCTGGGCGCCGCCGTCCGGGTCATCATCGACGGGGGCCCGTGCCGGGTGGGCCTGGAGTCCACCGTCATCGAGCTAACCGGGACAATCCCCCGGCTGTTGAGGCCGGGGGGAATCCCGGCCGAAGACATCGAGGCCGTCGTCGGCCCCCTGGCCCGTCCCGACCCCGGGGCGGCGCCCGCCTCGCCCGGCATGGGAACCCGCCATTACGCGCCGGGACGCCCGCTGAGGATGAACGCGGCATCCGCCGGCGCCGGCGAGGCCCTGCTCGCCTTCGGCCCCGATGCGCCGGAAGGCGCGCCGAACCTCAGCCCCACCGGGAACCTTGAGGAGGCGGCGGCCAACTTCTTCGCCATGATCCGGGCGCTGGACACGCCGGACAACCGGGGGATAGCCGTCATGCCGATCCCGGACAGCGGCCTCGGCCGGGCCATCAACGACCGCCTGCGCCGCGCCGCGAGCGCATAAAGAAGCCCGGGATTCTACAGGGAGCCCGCGACGGCGCTAACGGGTTCGTCTTCCACCAGGCCGGCCAGGCGGCAAAGGGCTTGGCGGTCTTGAAGGGTGACGTGGCGCGCGCCCGTTAATTCCACTTTGCCGTCGTTCTTGAACCGGGTGAAGGTGCGGCTGACGGTCTCCATGGTCAGGCCCAGATAGTCGCCGATGTCGCCCCGGGACATGGGCAGGTTCACCCGTTCGCCGGAACGCCCGTGGCGCTTCGCCCGTTCCGACAGGGCGAGAAGGAAGGTGGCGATCCTCTCGCGGGCCGTCTTGCGTCCGAGCAGGAGCATCTGGTCCTGGGCCGAAGCCAGTTCGTTGGACGCCGTCTGCAGGAGGTGTTTTTCCAGCTTCGGATATTGTTCGAGCATTTTTTCCAGTTTGCGGCGGGAAAAGCGGCAGAGCCGCACCTCTTCGATGGCTTCGGCCGTGTAGGCGTACTTGTTGAGGTGGGCCAGGCCGAGGAAATCGCCGGGAAAGAAAAACCCCGTGATCTGCCTGCGTCCGTCGGCCAGCAGCTTGTACACCTTGACCGCGCCCCCCGTCACGTTGAACAGGTATTCGGCTGGGGCGGCCTCGCAGAAAATGGTTTCCCGCGGTTGGACAGCCAAGCGGGTGACGATCTTCTCCAGCCGCTTGAGTTCATCCGGATCGAGGACGGCGCATATGCTTACGTCCCTGACGTCGCAGGCGGCGCAGGGGCTTGTCCGATCCGCTGGACCAAGAAGGATGTCATCAAGCGCTTTGTCGGAAGGCATGGCGTCTCCGCTGCCCCGGCTGGACTTCCTTAAGTGTAGGCCGATTCCCGGCATCGGGCAAACGTCCTGCGCATTTTCCGCGAGCACGGCCCCAGGCCGGAAAGGCCGGTATTTGACCCAGATCATAGTCCGGCAAAGTCGATGCTGTCCCCCTCGGCGGCTCGGACCAAGGCGGGGGGGGGAATATTTGCGGATAGATAATGCTTGTAGGCGGATCTTAAAACATGGCTGAGCAATATATTGCTCGACGGTTGACCAAGGAGCGGGTGGAGCAGGCCTACCCCCTGGTGCAAACGGTGTCCGAGGAAGTCAGCCTGAAGAAATGGCATGCCTACGCCGACGCGTACCTGAATCGGGGCAGCAAGGGCAGCATCGGTGAATCGGGCATCGTCTGCGTCGAGAACGAACAGGGTTACATCCACGGCCTGCTCGGATTCCGGGTCGACATGACCCTGCGCTGGGGACGCACCCTCATTTGCGAGCACTTGATCGCCCTGCACCTGGTCAACGCGGAACCGATTATCACCACCATCATCGAGAAAATGGATGCCCTCGCCCGCGATCTCGAGTGCGAGGCCATCCACGTCACCGGACTGCATGCCTATTCCACCGCCAGGACCATACACCCCGGCTTGCTTTTGAACGTCGGGTACGAGCTGGAGACCATCGGTTTCTGCAGGCGCCTCGAGCCCTTCGAAGTCTGATCCGATTCCCTCTCTGTTCGATTTCCCCGCGACCTGAACATGCCCGGGTGAGGCCGGAGGGGGAATATGCTATTCAACGACGGTCATGGCGGTACCGGAAGACGTTCTCGAGGCCATCCGCGGGACGGTCGGGCCGAAAGGCTGGATCGGCGATGCCGGCGGCATGGAGCCTTACCTCATCGAGGAGCGCGGGATCTACCGGGGGGCCTGCGACATGGTCGTCCTGCCCCAGTCCACCGCCGAAGTCGCGGCGGTGGTGGGCCACTGCGCGCGAGCCGACGTCGCCATCGTTCCCCAGGGCGGCAATACCGGACTGGTCGGCGGCGGGGTGCCGGAAGGCGGCATCGTCCTTTCCACGGCCAGGCTGGACCGCATCCGCGGGGTCGACCCCTTCAATCACACCCTCACGGCGGAGGCGGGCTGCGTGCTGGCAAACGTGCAGGCGGCGGCGGACGAGGCCGGCGCCTATTTCCCCCTCAGCCTGGCCGCCGAGGGCAGTTGCCGGATCGGGGGGAACCTGTCCACCAACGCCGGCGGGATCGCGGTCCTCAGATACGGCACCGCCCGCGACCTGGTGCTCGGGCTCGAGGTCGTGCTGCCCGACGGACAGGTGTGGGACGGACTCAGGCGCCTGCGCAAGGACAACACCGGCTATGACCTGAAACAGCTTTTCATCGGCGCGGAGGGAACCCTCGGCATCATCACGGCCGCCGTCCTCAAGCTGTTCCCTGCCCCCCGGACCCGGGTCACGGTCCTCGCCGCCGTCCCGGGCATGGACACGGTCATGGACTTGTTTGTCCATGTCCGCGAAGGGTTCGGCGACGCGCTTGTTGCTTTCGAGGTGATCTCGCGCCTGGGCCTCGACATCGGGCTCGAACATATCCCCGGGGTCATTGACCCGTTTCAATCCCGGCACGGATACTACGCCCTCTTGGAAGTGACCAGCCCGAGGACCGGCGAAGGCTTGCGCGAAAGCCTGGAAACGCATCTGGCCGACGCCCTGGAGAAGGGGATCGCCGCCGATGCCGTTATCGCCTCCAGCGAAAGACAGGCCCAGGAGCTGTGGCGCATCCGCGACGCCGTCCCGGAGGCCCAGAAGCTTGAAGGTGGCAGCATCAAGCACGACGTGTCCGTGCCCGTATCCAGGGTCGTCGAGTTCATCGACCGCGCCACCGGGGTCGTCGAGAAGGATCTGCCCGGCGTCCGCGTTCTCGCCTTCGGTCACCTGGGCGACGGCAATATCCATTTCAACCTGCTGCAGCCGAAAGCCATGGACAGGGACGACTTTTTGTCCCGCTGGGACCACATGAACCGTCTCGTCCACGACGTCGCCGTCGAACTTGACGGCAGCTTCAGCGCCGAGCACGGCATCGGCAGGCTCAAACGCGGAGACATGAAACGCTATAAATCCGCCGTGGAGCTGAACCTGATGCGGACCCTGAAATCGGCCCTGGACCCGAAAAACATCATGAACCCGGGCAAAATCCTGTAGCGGCCGTGAAACCCGCCGAGGAGGCGCCCGGCGCGGACGCCTCGACGCATCCCTATTAACGGGAAATACCCTGTCAGTCGAAGGCCCGGCGGATTGTGGCGGCTGAATAACGCTCGCAGCTGCGGAGTTTGCCGATCAACGAAAGTTTCCTCGGTTCGTTCCTATCTCGTGGTTCGACCTGCATCACGCGAAAGCGGTCCAGCGTCAGTGGTCTTTCATCTCCGTCCGGCCGCGCCTTGCGCAAGACACCCCACGCGGAGACACGCCGCCGTCCATTGATCCAGAAGTAGCTGAAGTTGTTGTAATGCGTGATGCGGTAGATCCTATCCCCGCGCTTTCGGTGGAAAAAGTAGTAGGTCAAATCAAAGTAGGGCGAGGCCCCGACCGATAGAAAATAGCTGGGCGTGAACTGGTAGAGGCAGTGGCTTACCCATCCCGATAGCGGCAGATCGAAGATATACACCCCGCCCTCGGCGAGCAGGTTATACGCGTTGACCAGGGCCTGCGCGACGTTGAAGACGTGCTCGGAGGTGCCGTAGTCAATGATGACGTCGAAGCGGCCGAGATAAGGGCGCATCGCCTCGGTGGAGGCGAAGTCGTCTGTCAGGTCGGCGAGCAGGTCGCAGTCATCGCCCGCGATGTCGAGCGTCGTTACCCGATCAGCGCCGAGGGCCGCAAACAGGCCTTCGGTCTCCCGAGCCGCAAGCACGGATTCCGGGAGTCCGTGGCTCCGCATGATCTTGCGGCGGTCCCTGGCACTGAGCGTGTTGAACAGACGCCCGTAAGTCAGGACGGAGCCAAGAGGCGCCCGTCGTGCGTACTCCGCAAGCAAAATGAGATTTCCGCAGTTGATGCCCATTTTGCACCCCTTCGTTAAACAATTCCCCGGCAAGCATCCCCGGGCCACGCGCCGGCGCGCCTGAGAGGGGCCGTATTATGATTTAGGCGGCCGCCTTGGTCAAAACCCCGCCGGCGCCGCCCGGGAGGTCACGCCGGCGGTCCCGGGCCTTCCGGTCGGGGGGCTCTCCCGCCCGCCCGGCCGGCGAGCGCCACCGCCATGAGCAGGAGGTAGGAGACCTGCCACCAGGCCGACCAGAAGGAGAAACTGAACAGGCCCGACGCCCAATAGCCGACGTGTACCATGAGCGCCGCACAGACGGCGTCGTCGCGGCGGCGGAGATAGTCCCGGCCGAGGCGGATCGCCAGCGCCACGACCACCAGCACAAGCCCGAGGGCCCCGATCAGGCCGGTCTCGACGAAGACCTCGATCAGCCAGTTGTGGGGGTGGCCGGGAATCATGGTGAGCCCGCCGCCGGGCATCGGATTGTCCGCCCCGGGCAGGAAGTTGATGACGTTGATTCCGCGCCCGAACCAGGGCGCGTCGCGGCCCAGATCCAGGGCGAACCGCCAGATCGCCTGGCGCTGGAAGTCGACCAGCCAGATGGGCAGGACGATGACGACGCCCTCCGGCGGGCGCAGATAACCGCGGGTGTCGTGGAGCCAGACCATCAGCCCGGTGACCAGCAGCACGAGCGCGGCCCCGACGGCGGCAACGACATTGGGGCGGCGGTGGATCAGCACGATCAGCAGACCACCGGTCAGGATCATGGCCAGCAGCCCGGCCAGGGCCGAGCGGTTGTGGGTCATCAAGATGACCGCCAGCAACCCCGCGCCCGAGGCGAGCGCCGTCATCAGCCACCGGCCGCCCAGCCTGCGCCCGGCCAAGAGCACCGCCGGCAGGAGGAGGAGCGCGGCCGCGCCGAACGCCTTGAGTTCCAATACCGGATTGGCGCCGGCCCAGCCGCGGGCGTGCAACAGCGAGATCAGCTCGGGCAGGCCGGTCAGCGCGACGACCGCCGGGATCACGGCGCCGGCCGATGCCGCAACCAAGGTCTTGAGCGCCAGGTCGAGCCCCTCCCGGCCGCGCGCCAGCGCCGCCCAGATGAGCCCCGTCGCCGCCAGGAAGACGGGAACCCGCGCCCAGGTCTCGAAGGAGCGTCCCGGCATCGGCGAGGCCGCCATGCTCGGCAGCCACAGGGCGACGGCGGCGAGCACCATCAGGCCCAAGGGCGAGCGCGCAGCCGAAGCCAGATCCCGCCAGACCTCGCCCCGCCGCTCGGCCATCATGAGCCCGATCACGCCCAGCCCGAGCGCCACCGCCAGCATCGAGCGCCCGACGACCAGAATGGGCACCGCCACCCCGACGAGCACGATCGGGATGCTTCGGAAACTCGATATCGTCAATGCGGCCACGGGCACCCAACGGCTGTCATTGCGGATCCGGGCCTAAAAAACATATCCCCCAATCCGGTACAATCCTATATTTCGGCTGATGGTGGTCGCCGACAGCTGCTATTCCGGGACGCTGGTCCGCAGCACCGATATGGGCACCCGAACGCGGGGTGGCGATTGGTGGAAAAATATGGCGGCCAAGTGGACACGGGCGGCGATCACGTCGGGCGGGCTGGAACCGGTGGCGGATTCAGGAGGCTTGCGGCCATTCACCCTTCGCCAAGGCCTTCATCGACGCGCTCGGCGACAACGATTCAGTCATGGACGGCACCCAACTGTTTTCCAAGATGCGCCGCCCGGATTCCTGATTAATCCTTGATTCTTTGGCCTTTTTCCAACACCTTGAGGGCGGATCGGCAGCCATGGCCATAAACGGATTTACAAGATACGTGCTTGGACAACTGCTGGTGGGGATGATCCTGGTCACGGTGGGACTCACCTGCGTTATCTGGCTGACGCAATCCCTCAAGTTCGTCGAGATGATTGTCAACCGGGGGCTGTCGATCGGCAAGTTCCTCTTCATGACAGGGCTTTTGCTGCCGAATTTCCTGCTCATCATCCTGCCCATCGCGCTGTTCACGGTGATCGTGTTCACCTACTCGAAGCTCATCAACGACCGTGAGCTGGTGATCATGCGGGGGGCGGGCGAAAACCAGTTCTCCCTCGCCAAACCGGGCCTGATACTCAGCCTATTCGTGGTCATCGTGAGCTACGTCCTCAATCTGTACCTGCTGCCCCAGTCCTATCGGGTGTTCCGCGATATGCAGTGGGACATCCGATACAATTACTCTTACGTCCTCTTGCAGGCGGGCACCTTCAACAGCGTCGCGGACGGAATTACCGTTTACGTGCGGGAACGGACCAGCGACGACCAGCTCCTGGGAATACTGGTGCACGACAAACGCAACCCGAGGAAACCTTATTCCATATTGGCCGAGCGCGGAGCCCTGGTGGAAACCAAGGACGGCGCCCGGGTCGTCATGTTCAACGGCAACCGGCAACAGGTGGACAAAAAAACCAACCAGTTGTCCATCCTCTACTTCGACAGGTACGTTTTCGACATGGCCACCACCCGGGCCGCGGGAAAGGTCCGCCACCGCGAGGCGCGGGAAAGGACAATCGGCGATCTGTTCAACCTCGAAAAAGACCTCTATTTGCACCCCAGGGACTACGGAAAGTTCACCGTCGAGGCGCACTCCCGGCTGACGTCCCCCCTTAACGCGCTCGGTTTCGCCTTGGTGGGTCTGGCCTGTCTCCTTTCCGGCAGTTTCAGCCGCCGCTCCCAGTCGAGCCGCGTCGTCCTCGCCGTCATCATCGTGATCGGATTGCAGATGATTACCCTCGGCGTGGAGAACTGGGTGGCGAGAAACACCGACCTGGTTCCCTTGATGTACGCGAACGTCCTGGTGCCGATCCTGGCCGGCGCCTATGTCACCTTCTATCCGTTCACCATGCGCGGCGGCGGCGTCCCGTCGAAGGCCTCCACCTGAAAGTCCAACATGCGCCTTTCGTCCACCTTGTCGCTTTATATCGGCCGCCAGTTTCTGGCCAGCTTCCTGGTGGTCTTCATGGTGTTCGTCCTGCTTATTCTGGTGGTCGACATCATCGAGCTGCTGCGCCGGTCCGCGTCCCGGCCCGAAATCACCTTTTCCATGGTCCTGGAAATGGCGCTGCTGAAACTACCCCACATGGGGCAGCAGACCTTTCCCTTCGCCGCCCTGTTCGGGGGCATGGCCGCATTCTGGCGGCTGACCCGGAATCACGAACTGATGGTCACCCGGTCGGCGGGCGTTTCGGCATGGCAGTTCCTTCTGCCGGTGATCGCAATCGCTTTTCTTCTGGGCCTGTTCAAGATCACCCTGTTCAACCCCCTGGCATCGGCCGCGCTGTCCCGTTTCGAGCGTATCGAGGCGGTAAAGTTGAAGGGCCGGACGAGCTACTTCGCCCTTTCGTCCGAAGGCCTGTGGCTTCGCCAGGCCAATAAAACCGGACAGTCCGTCGTCCATGCCGACAGCGTCCTGCAGCAAGACTCCAACGTGGAGCTGCGCGATGTCATCGTCTTCATGTACAAAGGCACCGACCAGTTCTTCGAGCGCGTCGATGCCGAATATGCGCGGCTGGAAGACGGTTTCTGGCACATGAGCAACGCCTGGGTCTACCAACAGGAGAAAGCGTCTAAGTTCGAGAAGGATTACTGGCTGGAAACCGATCTCACCCTGGGATCGATCCAGGACAGCTTCGCACCGCCCGAGACCATGTCGTTCTGGGCCCTGCCCGGCTTTATCGAGACCTTGGAAAATGCCGGGTTTTCAGCCGTCAGGCACCGGATTCACTGGAATTCCCTGCTCGCCGAACCCTTCCTACTCTGCGCCATGATCCTGATTGCCGCGATCTTCACCCTGCGCATGTCCAGGCACGGGGGAACCGCCTTCATCATCGGCGGCGGCGTGCTGACCGGGTTTGTGCTGTATTTCTTTACGGACGTGGTTTTAGCGCTCGGGCTCTCGGACAGCATACCCGTGATCCTGGCCGCCTGGACTCCAACCGGGGTGACTCTTCTGCTGGGGATTGCCATGATTCTCCACCTCGAAGACGGGTAATCGGCCATGGCAAGGATCCTCGTGCGTGCCCTGATCATGGTGCTGCTGCTGGCAGCCGGCTTCCCGGCCGCCGCCCAGGACGAAGATCCGCCGATCCTGCTGAAGGCGGACAAGGTGAGCTACGACCGCGAGAAAGAGATCATCACCGCCAACGGCAACGTGGAGATATCCCGGGAAAATCGGGTTCTGCTCGCCGACACGATCATCTACGACCAGCGAAAAGACTTGATCACGGCATCGGGAAATATCTCGCTCGTCGAGCCCAACGGCGATGTCATCTTCGCCGAATCCATGGAGATATCCGGGGACCTCAAGAATGCCGTCGCCGAGGGGCTCAAAATGCTCCTCAAGGACGGTTCCCGCTTCGCGTCCACCGGCGGACGCCGTACCGACGCCAATATCGTCGAGCTCAGGAACGCCGTCTATTCCCCTTGCGATCTGTGCCCGAAAGACCCTAGCAATCCGCCCCTCTGGCAGATCAAGGCCGTCAAGGTGGTCCACGACAGGGAAGGGCAGACGCTTGAATATACCGATGCCTGGCTGGAGCTTTGGGGAACTCCCATCGCCTACACTCCCTACTTTTCCCACCCCGACCCGACCGTCAAGCGGCGGAGCGGTTTCCTGACCCCGAGAATCGGTGGGTCCTCGGACTTAGGCTTGGTCACCAGGGTCCCATACTTCTTCGACATCGCCCCCGACAGGGACGCCACGATCACGCCCATCTACACGGCGGAATCCGGGCCGGCCCTGGCCGGCGAGTACCGGCACCGCCTGATGGACGGGGAACTGGAAGTCCGGGCCAGCATCACCAACAACGACAGCGACGGGTTCGGCACGGAAAAGGGGTCGTTCGGAATTCGCGGCCACTTGGCCGCGTGGGGCCGCTTCGAGGTGGACGATACGTGGCGGATGGGATTCGACGTCAACCGGGCGACCGACGATACCTATGTGCGGCGATATGGTTTCGGTTCCGACATTACCCTCAATGATTCCAACAACTCCCTGACCACCCACCTGTTCACCGAGGGTTTCCGCGGGCGCAACTACTTGGCGGTCAGCGCCTACGCCTTCCAGGGCCTGGACGAGGACGACGATGCCGGAAACACGCCTCTCGTCCTTCCCATGATCGACTTCAATCACGTCGGCGAACCGGACCGGTTCGGCGGTCGCTCCAGCCTGGACGTCAATTTCCTGGCGCTGACCCGCACCGGGGGATCGGACACCCAGCGGCTGTCCCTCAAGGGCGGCTGGCAAGTGCCCTTTCTGGGGCCCGGCGGGGGGGCCTATACCTTATCGACGTCCCTCAGGGGGGATGCCTATCACGTGGACAGCCTGGCCCGGGGCGGCCGGGACACCACCTTCAGCGGGTTTTCCGGCCGCATCCGTCCACAGGCGGCGCTTGAATGGCGCCAGCCCCTCGTGAGAAGGGAAAACAACAGCGTCTACCAACTCATCGAACCCTCCGCATCGCTGATCGTCAGCCCCTACGGCGGCAACTCCGACAGGATTCCCAACGAAGACAGCAAGGACGTGGAATTCGATGAGAACAACCTGCTGAGAGCCAACCGGTTCGCCGGCCTCGACCGGGTCGAAGGGGGGCCGCGTCTCAATTACGGGCTCAAATGGGGTGTTTTCGGGGCCAAGGGAGGCAACAGCACCGTTTTCCTGGGACAGAGCTATCGTATCCGGTCGGACAGCACATTCCCCGAAGGATCCGGTCTGGAGGACAATTTCTCCGACATCGTGGGCAAGGTGAATATCTCTCCGTCCAATAACCTGAACCTTCTGTACAGAACCCGCCTGGATAAAGAAAACCTGGAACCCCGCCGCAACGAGGTGTCTTTGACGGTGGGCCGGCCGGCGCTCAGCTTTCAAGGCAACTACTCCTTTTTCGACAGCCAGAAAGGCAGTGAATTCGCCGGCCGGGAGGAACTTTCCCTGTCGCTGAGGTCGCAGCTGACCCGGTACTGGCGCGGGTCTCTCTCGAGCCTGACCGATCTCGACAGAGACGGGGGATTGAGGTCCATTAGAATGAACCTCACTTACGAAGACGAATGCTTTCAGTTTTCGACCGATATATCGCGCACCTTCTTCGAGGACCGTGACCTGAAACCGACGGACTCCATCTTCTTCCGTGTCCTTTTCAAGACTCTCGGGGAAGTGAAGTCGGGAATCACCCGCAGCCAATAGGGAAATGGCGCCATGCCCTATTTGCCCACAAATCCCTTGACCGCACGCCAAGGACCCGAACCCCGCCCGGGCGCCAATGGCGCGGCCGTGAAGTCATTCGCAGGGCGCGCTCTATTGCTCGCCATCATGGTCTTCGGCGGGCCTGCGGAAGCGCAGGACAACCTGCGGATCGCGGCGGTGGTCAATGACGACATCATATCGGCGTTCGACCTCATGAGCCGCCTTTCCCTGGTCGTGGCGGCCTCGGAGCTCAAGGACAGCTCCGAAGTGCGGCGGCACCTGGCGCCCCAGGTGTTGCGCAGCCTCATCGAAGACAAGCTCAAGCTGCAAGAGGCGAAACGGCTGCGGATCCGCGTCTCGCAAAAGGACATCGACCAGGCCCTGGACAGGATGGAAAAGCAGAACGGCATGCCCAAGGGGGGACTGGACACCTTTCTGAGAAGGAACGCCATCAACAAGCCCACCCTCATCGAACAGATCAAGGCCGAAATCGTCTGGACCAAGACC
This sequence comes from Pseudomonadota bacterium, assembly GCA_022560215.1. Lineage (GTDB taxonomy): Bacteria > Pseudomonadota > Alphaproteobacteria > Rhodospirillales > 2-02-FULL-58-16 > JADFTO01. The sequence goes on from JADFTO010000019.1 coordinate 15,908, forward strand.
GTAATCCGTAAATTCGGCCGCGGAGTCCGGGTCGGAGACGACGAAATCGACGAGAAACTGGCCGAAATCCGGAACAACAGGGGCAAGCCGGAATACCTGGTGGCGGAAATCTTCCTTTCCTACGACGACGAGGGAGGCGAGGAGGAGGTCAGGACCCAAACCGAGCGCATGATCAAGCAGATTCGGGAAGGGGCCAGCTTTCCTGTTCTGGCGCGAAGTTTTTCCCACAGTTCCACCGCCACCGCCGGGGGAGACCTGGGTTGGATCAGACTGGGCCAGCTTGGCGGCGAACTCGACGCCGCCCTGGCGAAAATGCAGCCGGGAAAGATATCCCCGCCCATCCAGACCCAGACCGGGTATTACATTCTCGCATTGCGCAAGCGCCGGATCAGTTCGGTGGCGGGGGACGTCACCCTTTCCCTTCGCCAGCTCTACTTGCCATTGCCCCCGAACGCGGATGCCAAGGAGACCGCTTCACAGATGTCCCTGGCCACGACCATGAGCGAGGTCGCCTACAATTGCGCCGACATGGAGACTCTGGCCCTGGAGACGAGCTCGCCGCTGTCGGGCGATCTCGGCAAGGTCAAGTTGAGCAAACTCCCCGATAACCTGAGGGGCGTCGTCGAGGACCTGCCAATCGGCAAGGCCAGCAAGCCCCAGCGCATGGAGAGCGGCGTCGTCGTCTTCATGGTCTGCGGGCGCGAGGGAGGGAAACCCGCCGCCGAGGAACGCGCGCAAATCAAAAGAATCCTGGAAAACGAACGCTTGACGAACGCGGCCCGCCGATACCTTCGCGACCTTCACCGCGCGGCCTTCGTGGATGTGAGAATATGACCCCTCCCCCCCCGCCGGGAGGCGCCGGCGCGCTCAAGCCGCTGGCCCTGACCATGGGGGAACCCGCCGGAATCGGCGGGGAAATCACCCTCAAGGCCTGGCTCGACCGGGACCAAGGCTTGCCCCCGTTCGTCGCTCTCGACGATCCGGCGCGGCTCGAGGCGCTGGCAGCACACCTCGGCCTGGAGGTGCCCGTCCGCCCCGTCGAAAACTTAGACGAAGCGGCATCGGTCTTCGCCGCCGCCCTGCCGGCGCTTCCCCGGCCGCTGGACGTGGAAGCGGTGCCCGGCAAGCCGGACACGGGAAACGCCGGCGCCGTCATCGGCTCCATCGAGGCCGCCGTCGCACTGGTCCGCGCAGGCCAAGCCCGCGCCGTCGTCACCAATCCCATCCACAAGGGGACCCTCTATGAAGCCGGGTTCGATTATCCCGGCCACACCGAGTTCCTGGCCAAGCTGGCGGGCATCACTACCCGGCCCGTCATGATGCTGGTCTCCGATGAGCTCAAGGTGGTGCCGGTCAGCGTTCACGAGAGCCTGGCGGCCGCCGTGCAAGGGCTGAAACTGGAAGACATCGTCACGACCGGGGAAATCACCGCCCTCGCCCTGCGCCGGGACTTCGCCATCGACCGGCCCAGGCTGGCGGTCGCCGGGCTCAACCCCCACGCGGGCGAGGGCGGCGCCATGGGCCGGGAAGAACTGGACATCATCGAGCCAGCCATAGCCCGGCTCCGTGAAAGGAACGTGGACGCCTTCGGCCCGGTCTCCCCCGACGCCCTGTTCACCGCCGGCGCGCGGTCGCGCTACGACGCCGCGCTCTGCATGTACCACGACCAAGCCCTTATCCCCATCAAGGCCCTCGATTTCGACGGCGCCGTCAACGTCACCCTTGGGCTTCCCTTCGTCCGCGCCTCGCCCGATCACGGAACGGGGCTCGACATCGCGGGCCGCGGCCTGGCAAGCGCATCCAGCCTGATCGCCGCCATGAAACTGGCGGACCGGATGGCGAGTTTCCGTGACGCCGCCGCTTGAGGAACCGCTCGGCGAGGTGATCCGGCGCCACCGGATCGGCGCCCGGCGCGGCCTGGGCCAGCATTTCCTGCTCGACCTCAACCTCTGCCGCCGCATCGCCCGGGCCGCCGGGCCGCTGGCGGGCGTCACCGTGATCGAGGTGGGACCGGGCCCGGGCGGCCTGACCCGGGCGCTGCTGGAGGGGGACGCGGCACGCGTGGTGGCGGTGGAACGGGACCGGCGCTGCATCGCCGCCCTGGCCGAGCTCGCCGCCGCCCATCCGGGACGCCTGGACGTGATCGAGGGCGATGCCCTGGAGATAAACCTGGCCGAGGTCTCCGACCCGCCCAGGCGCATCGTCGCCAACCTGCCCTACAACATCGCCACGCCGCTGCTCATCGGCTGGCTGAAACGGATCGGCGATTTCCAATCCCTGACCTGCATGTTCCAGAAGGAGGTGGCCGACCGCCTGGCGGCCCGGCCCCGGAGCAAGGCCTACGGGCGGCTTTCCGTCATCACCCAGTGGTTGACCTGGGTCCGGCACGAATTCAACATCGACCGCCGCGCCTTCACCCCGCCGCCCAAGGTGGCGAGCTCGCTCGTCACCCTGACGACCAGGCCCGAGCCCCTGGCCCCGGCCGGCTGGGACAGCCTTGAGGCGGTCGCCGCCGCCGCCTTCGGCCAGCGCCGCAAGATGTTGCGGAGCAGCCTGAAACCCCTCGGCCTCGACATCGACGGCCTGGGCCTGGACCCGGCCGCCAGGGCGGAGGAACTGGACGTGGAGGACTTTTGCACCCTCGCCCGCGCCCTCGAAGCCACGCCCGGGCAACCGCGCCCTCATACCAAAGGGCGTTGAGCTTGACTCATCGCCCTTTGGCAAGCGCGACCGCGCGCCGGCGCTTATGCGCCGTGAGCCTGCGTGGCGCATGAACGCCCAGCGGTCCTTCTTAAGGGCCGCTGGTA
>JADFTO010000192.1 GCA_022560215.1 Pseudomonadota bacterium
GTCAGGATAATGTCATATTCAATACCTTGGATCGCTGTAATAAAATTTCAACACTGTGATATATATGTTGTATCTTGGAAATCCATTGTAAAATCAAATAGTTGCCAGGATTATCCGCGCCCCGCTGGCGGTCTGAAGGGTCATTCAGCTTCGATTATAACGGCGCCTCGTGTTCCCCCTGCTCGTGTTCCCCTGATTAAAAAAGCCTGCCGGGCTTTCCCCGCGCCCGCCCGAAACCGCACCAGCCCCCTACCGCGTCCGCCAGGCAGCGGAGCGCAGGGCGATTCCCCGGGTCAGCAGGAAATGGAGCAGGCGCATCCCCGTAGAGGTATAGACGATCATCATGGCCATGGCGGCCGCCGACGCGATCTCGCCGGCGTCGTCCATGTTGATGACCGCCACCGACGCCAGCTGTGTGTCCGACGAATAGAGGAAGATCACCGCCGAGACCGTGGTCATGGCGTTGACGAACAGATAGACGCTGATGTCCAGGATGGCGGGCATGCAGACGGGCACGGTGATCCGAAAGAAGGTCCGGTAGAAGGGGACCTTGAGGGATGCCGAGACGGATTCGAACTCCGGGTCCATCTGCTTCAGGGCGGTCACCGCGGTCAGATGGCTGACCGTGTAGAAGTGGGTGATGGTGCAGATCACCAGGATCGCCATGGTGGCGTAGATGAATTCCAGCGGGTTGTCCGGGTGGTTGAAAAAGAAAATGTAGGCCAGGCCCAACACCAGGCCCGGCACCGCAAGGGGCACCATGCACATGAGCTGGATCAGGCCCCGGCCCTGGTGAAATCCCTTGCTCTTTTCCACCAGGTAGGCGCCGGTGAAGATGACGGCGGTGCCGATGACCGCGGTCCATCCGGCCATTTCCAGGCTGTTGATCATGGCCCCCCAGCTGCCGCCGTCCCTGAGCGAGAAATCGTAGTTGTGAAGGGTGAGCGAGAGATCATAGGGCCAGAGCTTGACCAATGAGGCGTACTGGGCGACCAGCAGGATGCCGATGATCATGAACGCGATGACCCCGCAATAAGCCAGCATGACGCGGTCGAAACGGGGGGCCGGCTTGGGCTCGTAAGGCACGGCGCGGGTCGAGAGCTGCGCCACCTGCTTGCCCTGGATAATGCGGTCGGCCACGAAGGCGAGCAGGGCCGGGACCAGGAGCACGAAGCCGACCACCGCCCCCATCTGGAAGTTCTGCTGGCCGACCACCTGCTTGTAGACGTCCACGGCCAGCATGTTGTACTGGCCGCCGATCACCTTGGGCACCCCGAAGTCGGTGATGACCAGGGTGAAGACCACGAAACAGGCGCTGATCAGGCCGTATTTCGCCCCCGGCAGGGTGACGGTGAAGAAGATCCTCAGCTTGCTCGCGCCCAGGGCCTCGGCGGCCTCGTACAGCCGGGCGTCGGAGAGCGATAGGGAGGTGATGATGATGATCAGGGCGTGGGGAAAGGTCCAGAACACCTCGCCCATGACGATGCCGATGGGCCCGTAGATGGATTCGCCCATCAGCAGCTCCTTGATCATGCCCTGGACGCCGAACAAATAGCGCAGCGAAATGGCCGGCAGAAGCGACGGCGCCAGGATGGGGATCAGGGCGATGGCCTTGAACAGGCCCTTGCCCGGAATGCAGCTGCGGGTCAGCCCGTAAGCGTAGCCGAAGGCGAGGCCGACGGTGATGACCATGCAGATCACGGAAATGGTCAGGCTGTTATTGATCGAATAGAACAACGCCGGCGTGGCGAAATACTCGGCGTAGTTTGCCAGCCCGATGAAGTTCCCGTACTCGTCCTGGAAGCTCTTCGACAGGATGGCGTAAAGGGGCAGGACCACCGCGATCAGCAGGTAGGCGCCGATGACGCCTAACCCTAAGCGCATGGCCCAGTCTTCGTTACCGACCTTGGGCTTGACGGCGAGGGCTGGTGTCCTATCCCGGGGATAGGACACCATGGTTTCGCTGGTCATGAGCCGGCGAAGACGTGGATGCGGGCTTCGGGCAAGGTGACGAACAGGTCGCTTCCTTTCTTGAGGTCCGCATCGCGCACCAGGTTGATGGAGAATTCGGCGAGGACCGGGACCCGGTCCCCGTCGGTCTGGATCAGGTTCGCCCGGTAGAAGGAGCCCAGGAACTCCATGTCGTCGATTTCGACCCTGAGGGCATTGGGCGAGTCCGCCCCGATGTCCCTGGCGACCACGTCCTCGGGGCGGACGCAAAGGGTCACTTCCGCGCCGTCGGTAAAGCCGCTCACGCCGGCGGACAGTTCGACCCCGCCCAGCCGCACCTTGCCGTCGCCCACGGCGGTGGCGGGCAGGAAGTTCATGGTGCCCACGAAGTCGGCGACGAAGGGGTTGACCGGGTTTCGGTAAATCTCGACGGGCGTTCCCACCTGCTCGATGCCGCCTTGGTTCATGACCACGATGCGGTCGGCCATGGTCAGGGCCTCTTCCTGGTCGTGGGTGACCATGATGGTGGTGACCCCAAGCTTGTGCTGGAGCTGCTTGATCTCGTGGCGGAGGCGGACGCGGACCTTGGCGTCAAGCGCGCTCAGGGGCTCGTCCAGCAGGAGCAGGCCGGGAGACGTGGCCAGCGCCCGGGCCAGGGCCACGCGCTGCTGTTCGCCGCCGGAGAGCTGGGCCGGATACTTGTGCCCCTGTTCGGGCATGCTCACCAGTTCCAGGAGTTCTTTGACGCGGGCGGCGACGGCATCCTTCTTCATTTTTTTGTTTTCGAGCCCATAGGCGACGTTTCTGGTGACGGTCAGGTTGGGGAACAGGGCATAGGACTGGAAAACGATGCCGAAATCCCGCTCCGACGGCGGCAGGTTCGAGATGTCCCGGCCCTCTTGTTCCGTGCTTCCGCTGGTCTGGATGTCGAGCCCGGCAATGGCCCTGAGCAGCGTCGTCTTGCCGCACCCCGACGGTCCCAGAAAGCAGACGAATTCGCCCTCGAAGATATCCAGGGAGATGTCCCGCAGCGCCGTGAAATCGCCGAACTTCTTGGTCAGCCGGCGGATTTTCAAGTATGAGGGACGCTCATCCATTTCTTGGTCTTTCCCGTCGCTTGGCCATTGGAGTCGCGGTTCCCGGCGGCCGTTGGCTTGTTCCAAGCGGGCGCGGCAGCGTCCATCAGTCCATGCTCCAGTAGATGGCCTTGGGCTCCATGTAGGCGCGCATCCCCTGGAGGCCCTTTTCGCGGCCGAGGCCGCTCTGCTTGAAGCCGCCGAAGGGCGAGGTGATCGCCGACTGCTTGTAGGTGTTGATCCAGATCGTGCCGGCGCGGATCGCCCTGGCCACCCGCCAGGCCCGCCTGTAGTCGCTTGTCCAGACGCCGGCGGCAAGGCCGTAAACGGTGTCGTTGGCCTGTTCGATCAGGTCGTCCTCTCCCTTGAAGGGCAGGATCACGGCCACCGGGCCGAAGATCTCCTCCTGGCAGATGCGCGCCGAATTGTCGAGCCCGGTGAGAATGGTGGCCGGATAGTAGGCGCCCTTGGCAAGGACGCCGTCTGCGGGCCGGGCGCCGCCGGTGAGCACCTTGGCACCTTCGCCCCTGCCGATTTCCACGAATTCCTCCACCCGGTCGCGGTGGGCGAAGCTGGCCAGCGGCCCCGTGTCGGTGCCTTCGTCCTCGGGCGGGCCTATGCGGTAGTTTTGGGCGAAGGCGCGCAAGCCCTCGACGAATTCGTCCATGATGGTTTCGTCGACGAAAATGCGCGACCCGGCGATGCACGATTGGCCGCCGCCCGAGAAGATGCCGTTCCCCGCGCCCTTGACGGCCTTCGCCATGTCGGCGTCGGCGAAGACGATGTTGGGGGACTTGCCCCCCAGTTCGAGCATCACCGGCTTCAACAGCCGTCCGGCCTCTTCGGCGATGGCGCTTCCGGTCTTGGTGCCGCCGGTGAAACTTATCATGTCGACGCCGGGATGCCCGACCAGGGCGCGGCCGACATCGCCGCCGCCGCTGACCACGTTCACCACGCCTGGCGGGAGTCCCGCTTCGAGCGCGATGCGCGCGTGTTCGAGCGCGATCAGCGGCGTCACCTCCGATGGCTTGAGGATGATGCTGTTGCCCGCCGCCAGGACCGGCGCCAGCTTTTGCGCTTCCAGGGTCACCGGCGAGTTCCAGGGCGTGATCGCGCCGACCACGCCGACCGGCTCGTAGACCGTGACCGGCCAGTTGTCGCCACGCGGCGGCGGCAGCTCGCCCTCGAAGGTCTCGCAGACGGCGGCGAAGTAGCGGAAGGAGGCGGCGGCCTCGGCGACCAGGACGCGGCATTCCCTCAGGGTCTTGCCGTTGTCCCGCATCTGCAGGCGGGCCAGGTTTTCGCTGTCCGCGTCCAACAGCTCGCCGATCCGATGCAGCAGCCGCGCCCGCTCGTGGGGTTTCAGGTCGCGCCAGGCGGGGTTTTCGAGCGCCCTCTTGGCCGCGCCGACCGCGGCGTCCACGTCGGCGGCGTCCGCGCTGCCGACCATGGCGAGTTCGCTGCCGTCCGCCGGATTGCTGGAGACGAACGGCTCCCCGCCGCCGGTCACCCAGGTGTTGTCGATGAGAAAGGGTTGTACGTCCATGGCAGTCGGTGGCTCCGTTACTATGAAAATCTCGTTTGTCAATGGGGCAAGAGAAAATCCCCAGTCCGCCCCTCACGGGGCCGACTGGGGATTCCAAAGGATCAGGCCCTGCCTGTCAACTGGGCGGCGGTCCTACTTCTTCTTCGGTTCGGACTTGGCGTCGTAGCGACTGGTCCACTTTTTCACAATCCGCGCTTTGTTGGCGCCGGCCCAGACAAAGTCATTCTTGATCATCAAGCCGCCGACCTTTGGGAAATCCTTGACCGGGTTGGGTATGCCCGGAAGGGCGACCTCGGCGTAACCCGGTGCGTGGAGCTCCATGGACTTGCGAGAAATCGTCCAGTCGGCCAGGGCCCTCGCCGCCGCCAGGTTCTTGGTGTTCCTGACGATGGCCATGGCTTCAACCTCCCAGCCCAGACCTTCCGTCGGGGTGATAAGCACCAGCGGGGCACCTGCTGCCTTGGACTTGACGACACGGTAGGCGAAGGAGACGCCGATGGGAATCTCGCCGGCCGCCGCCAGCTTGCAGGGCTTGGAGCCGGAATGGGTATAGCGGGCAATGTTCACGTGCAGGGCGTCCATGA
>JADFTO010000193.1 GCA_022560215.1 Pseudomonadota bacterium
AGCTGGCACGACAGGTTGGTGCAAATCTTGATGTGGAATTTGCCGACGGGCTCGGTGTGGAACATGCCGTAGAAGGTGGACACCTCGTAGACCCAGATCTCGGGCACGTCCAGGATGCCGGCGACTTCCTTGAGAAGGCCGCCAGACAGATAGCCGTGTTCCTTCTGGGCCAGGTAAAGGGCCGGCATGATCGCCGAACGCTGGTTGGGATAGTGCTTGGCGGCCTCTTCGATGCTGTCCTTCAACGCCATGGCCTGCCTCATTTGTCCACTTCGGCGAGCACCGGGTCCAGGCTCCCCAGCATGGCGATCACGTCGGCGAGATAGTCCATGTTGGTGGCCCCCCCCAGAAGGGCCTGAAGATTGACGAAGGACGGCGCCCGCACCTTCATGCGGAAGGGTTTCTCGCTGCCGTCGCTGATGATGTAGTAGCCGAGTTCGCCCTTCGGCGCCTCGATGGCGACGTAGACTTCGCCCTTGGGCACCTTGAACCCGTACGCCGACAGCTCGAAATGGTGGATCTGGGTCTCCATGGAGCGCTGGAGCAGCTCCTTGTCCACGGGAAACGCCACCTGGGGCAGGTCGACCAGGACCGGCCCTTCCGGCATGTCCCTCATGCACTGCTCGATGATGCGGGTGCTTTCCCTCATTTCCTCCACCCGGCATATCCAGCGGTCGTAGCAGTCGCCGCCGTCGCGGACGATGACGTTGAAATCAAGCCGGTCGTAGACTTCATAGGGACTGTCCCGGCGGATGTCCCAATCGACGCCGGAGGCCCGCAGGTTGGGGCCGCTCAGCCCCATGTCGATGGCCAGCTCCGGGGTGATCACGGCGATGCCCTTGGTGCGCTTCAGGAACACCCGGTTCTTGGCCACCAGCCGTTCGTAGTCGACGATGCGCTGGGGAAAGATCTGGCAGAATTCCGCCACCCGCTCGGAGAATCCCTCGGGCAGGTCCTCGCGCACGCCGCCGACCCGGCAGAAGGAGGTGTGCATGCGCACGCCCGAGATCATCTCCAGCAGGTCCATGACCATTTCCCGCTCCCGCATGGTGTAGAGCAGCGCGGTCATGGCGCCCAGGTCCATGGGCAGGGCGCCGGTGATGAGAAGATGTCCGGAGAGGCGCGCCAGCTCCGCCATCATCACCCGGATGTACTGGGCGCGGACCGGCGCCTCGATGCCGAGAAGCTTCTCCACCGCCATGGCGTAGCCCAGGTTGTTGGACGGCGGGCAGAGGTAATCGAGGCGGTCCGTGAGGGGGAAAATCTGGGTGTAGGTGAAGGACTCGGCCAGCTTTTCCGTCCCCCGGTGCAAGTACCCGATGAAGGGATCGATGCGCGAGACGATTTCGCCCTCCATCTCCAGGATCAGCCTCAGGACCCCGTGGGTGCTCGGGTGCTGGGGCCCCAGGTTGAGAAGCACCTCCTGGGTCCTGCCGCCGGGTTTCTTGCTCTCTGTCAGAATGGTTACGTCAGTCATCTCGCTCTCTCGCTTGCCTGGGCGCCGCCGCCCAGGCCGCCGGCCGCCCGCGTCTATTCCTCTCCAAAGGGGTTGTAGGCGTCCTTGTAGCCTTTCAAGGGGAAATCCTTGCGCATGGGGAAGCCCTCGAATTCCTCCCACATGTAGATTCTGCGCAGGTCGGGATGGCCGTCGAACTTGATTCCGTACATGTCGTAGGCCTCGCGCTCGTGCCAGTTGGCGGTCCTCCAGACCCCCACCATGGTCGGGACCTGCGGCGGATCGCCGGCCCTGCATTTGAGCCGGACCCGCGCCTTGAAGGGGATGGAATAGAGGTGGTAGACCACTTCGAAGCGGTCTTCCTCGGGGAAATGGTCGACCCCGCATATGTCCGCCAGAAAATCGAAACGGAGGTCCGGGTCCTCCTTGAGGAAGCGGCACACCTCGACGATGAGGTCCGGCTCGACGAGGAAGGTCCGCATGCCGCCAAGCACGCCTCCGTCCAGCACCCGGCCGCCGAAACGCTCCTCTATTTTCTCGGATAAAGCCGATTCGCCCACGGCTACCCCGCCACGATCACTTGTTGTGAGTCGTCCCTTCTCAACACGCGGGACTTCTGGATCTTCTCCTGCAGCAGGAGGATGCCGTGCATGAGGGCTTCCGGCCGCGGCGGGCAGCCCGCCACGTGAACGTCCACGGGCAAGATCAGCTCGGAGCCCTGAACCACGGAGTAGGTGTTGTAGACTCCGCCGGATATGGCGCAGGTGCCCATGGCGATCACCCAACGGGGCTCCGGCATCTGGTCGTAAAGGCGGCGCACGATGGGGGCGAATTTCTTGGTCACCGTGCCGGCGATGATCATCAGGTCCGACTGCCTCGGCGACGGCCGGAAGACGACCCCGAAACGGTCCAGGTCGTAGCGCGAGCACCCCGCCGCGATCATCTCGATGGCGCAGCACGCGATGCCGAAGGTTTCCGGCCAGATCGACGATTTCCTGCCCCAGTTGATGATGCCGTCGACGGTGCTGAAGAAGACGTTGTCGCGGAACCGGTTTCCTAGGTTTCCCAATCCAGTGCCCCCTTTGCCCAGGCATAGATGAAGCCCACCAACAAGAGCGCGATGAAGACGAACATCTCAATGTAGGCGAACATGCCGAGATCCTTGAGCACCACCGCCCATGGAAACAGGAACATGGCCTCCACGTCGAAGACCACGAAGAGGATGGCGATGACGAAGAAATGGACCTTGAACCGGCCGCCCGAGGCCTCCCCCCATTCGTCGACGCCGCACTCGTAGGGGCGGTTCTTTTCAGGATACGGGTTCGACGGCCTGACCAGCGACGACACGAAGAGGATGCCCAGGGCCAGGAGCACGACCGCGCCCACCATCAGGAATACCGGAAGGTAATCGACAGGCATGGTCTTCAGGTCCCCATCCAATCGGCCGCCTTGCACGAGAGCGACCGCCTCGGCGGACGACGCCGTCGCCTGTACCCTCTCAAAGTCTTTAGCACATTTGAATACATGGTGAAATCGCCCTTCTTTTCAACCGATTCCAGGGAACACGGAGCCCTGGGCCAGATCGAGGAACCAGGACGGAAACAGGCCGATTCCCACCGTCCCCGCCCCCGTGATGGCGATGGCCAGGCGCAAGGACGGACTCAACGCCAGTTCGAACGGCCGGGCTTCTTCCTTCATGTACATCAGCATGACGATGCGGATGTAGAAATAGGCGGAGACCGCGCTCAACAGAACCGCGATCACCGCCAGGGCGACGTATCCCTGCTCGACCACGGCCACCAGGATGTAGAACTTGGCGAAGAAGCCCGCCGTCGGCGGAATGCCGGCCAGCGAAAACAGGAAGATCAGCATCAGCAGGGCCAGGCCCCGGTGGGACTTGGCGAAGCCGGCGTAGTCCTCGATCGCCTCGCCGCTGATGTCGCCCGTGCGCATCATGATGATGATGGCGAAGATGCCGAGGTTCATGAAGACGTAGATCAGAAGGTACAGCATGACGCTGGCGACGCCGTCCGGCCCTCCGGCGACCAGGCCGAGCAGCACGAATCCGGCGTGGGCGATGCTGGAATAGGCCAGCATGCGCTTGATTTTGCTCTGCACGAGGGCGACGAAACTGCCAAGCGCCATGGTCAGCACCGCGATCACGGCGACGATGACGACCCAGATTTCCGCCGCCGGGGCCATGGCGTCGAGGAAGATGCGCAGCAGGATGGCGAAGGCGGCGGCCTTCGGCCCCACCGACATGAAGGCGGTGATGGTCGTCGGGGCGCCTTCGTAGACGTCCGGCACCCACATGTGGAGCGGCACCGCGCCCACCTTGAAGAGGAGGCCGGTGACCAGGAACACCGTCGCCAGCATCAGCGCCGGGTCGTTCGCGCCCCCCGAGGCCAGGGCGGTGGCCATGTCCGTCAACTGGGTGGTGCCGGTAATCCCGTACATGAGCGACAGCCCGTAGAGGAAGATGCCGGACGAGACCGAGCCCAGGATCACGTATTTCAACGCCGCCTCGTTGGAGCGCTTCTCCTTGCGGATGAAACCGGTGAGCACGTAGATGCAGAGGGCCTGTAGCTCCATGCCGACGTAGATGGACAGCAGATCCATGCCCGAGGCCATGATCATCATGCCGGACAGCGCGAACAGCAAAAGCACGTAGTATTCGCCCCGCGCGATGTTTTCCTCATCCAGATAACGCGGCGACATGAGCACGCAGAGCCCGGTGGCCAGATAGAACACCGCCTTGAAGAAAACCGAGAAGTCGTCGACCACGAACATGCCGCTGTAGACCAGGCGCGGCTCGCCCGCCAGCGCGAACGTGGCGGCGGCGGCGGCAATCACCGTCGCCAGCGACGACCAGAAAAGCAAGGGTCCAAAACGCCTGCCCGGGGTCGCGGCGAACATCAAAAGCACGCAGGCGCCGACGATGACGATGATCTCGGGAACGCTGGCGATGACCGAGAGGGTAATGGCGTCCATGTCCATCGGCGTTCCCCCTCAGCGGCCCTGCGTCAAAAGGTGCTCGACGGACACGCGCAGGATGTCGAGGAAGGGCTTGGGATAGAGCCCGACCCAGAAGACGAAGACCACCAGGGGCAGGATTCCCGCCATCTCCCGGGCGGTGATGTCCCACATGCCCCGGCCCCCCATGACGACCGCCGGCCCCAGCGCCACCTGGCGGAAAAAGCCCAGCATGTAGGCGGCGCTGAGCACGGCGCCGGCCACGGCGACGGCGCCGATCGCCTTGTTGGCGCCGAAGGCCCCGGACAGCACCAGAAGCTCGCCGACGAAGGCGTTGGTGCCCGGCACGGCTATGGAGGACAGCGTGAACACGCCGAGCAGAACCCCGTAGACCGGCACAATTTTCATCAGGCCCCCGTAATCGGAGATGATCCGCGTCTGGGTGCGCTCGTAGATCAGGCCGACGAACAGGAACAAGGCGCCCGTCGTGATGCCGTGGTTGAACATTTGCAGCACGGCGCCTTCCATCCCCTTGGCGTTGAAGGTGAACAGCCCCAGGGTGACGAACCCCATGTGGCTGACGCTGGAATAGGCGACCAGCTTCTTCACGTCTTCCTGGGCC
>JADFTO010000020.1 GCA_022560215.1 Pseudomonadota bacterium
CCATGCTCCCTTCTGTACCAGATTTAGGTACGTTTGGGTAGCTGAAACCCGCAGAGTTCCTGAGTTTCAAACGCTTAAGGTGTGGTTGGCGTCCCCAGGGGGACTCGAACCCCCGTTTTCGGCGTGAGAGGCCGATGTCCTAGGCCACTAGACGATGGGGACCCGGCGAAGCCCCTTCCTTTACAGGGATTCGCCGTTGCCGATCAAGTGCCTTGCCGGGCCGCCGCCGCGCCGGCGTGGCGGCGGGCGGCGGCGGCGAAGGCGTCGACGTCTTCGGCGCGGGTGTTGAACGCGGTGACCAGTCTGAGCAGGGTCGCGCCTTCCCTCTCCCAGCGGTAGAACTGGAATCCGTCGTCGAGCAGGCCCCCGATCACCGGCTCGGGCAGGGAGACGAAGACCTCGTTGGCCTCGACCGGATGGTGCAGCGCCGCCCCCGGCACGCCGTCAAGGCCGTCGGCCAGGCGCGCCGCCATGGCGTTGGCGTGGGCGGCGTTCTTCAGCCACAGCCCGTCGGCGAAATAGGCCTCGAACTGGACGGCGAGGAAGCGTCCCTTGGACAGCAGGTGGCCGCCCCGCTTGCGCCGGTAGGCAAACGTTTCGGCCAGGGCGCGGTCGAACAGGACCACCGCCTCGGCGGCGAAGGCGCCGTTCTTGGTCGCCCCCAGGCAAAGCGCGTCGACGCCGGCCCGCCACGTGGCGTCGGCCGGCGAACATCCGAGCGCGACCAGGGCGTTGGCGAAGCGCGCCCCGTCCATGTGCACCTTCAGGCCGTGGCCATGGGCGACGTCGGCGATGGCGCGGACCGCGTCGACGGCGTAGACGGTGCCGGCCTCGGTGGACTGGGACAGGCTGACCACGGCGGGCTGGACGTGATGCACCCCGGGGTCGTGGGCGGCCAGGGCGGCCAGCAGATCATCGGCGGCGATCCTGCCGTCGTCGCCGGGCAACGGGACCAGCTTGGCGCCGCCGCTGTAGAACTCGGGCGCGCCGCACTCGTTGCACTGGATGTGGGACCGGGCGTGGCAGAACACGGCGCCGAAGGGCGGCGTCATGACCGAGAGACTGAGCGCGTTGGCGGCCGTGCCCGTGGCCACCAGGAAGACGTCGGCCTCGGTCTCGAAGACCTCGGCGATCCTGGCCTCGGCGCGGCGGGTGAAATCGTCGTTGCCGTAGGGCATGACGGCGCCGTCGTTGGCGGCGGCGATGGCGGCCAGGATCTCGGCGGCGGCGCCCGTGGTGTTGTCGCTGCAAAAGTTCATGGGCTGCTGCCCGGCTTTCCGGCGCCGGAATCAAGGGGAATCTCATGGAAGCCCCCGCCGTGCGGACGGAAGGCGGCGGCGCGGCCGGCGCGGCCGTTCTCCACGGCGACGATCAGCCATACGTGCTCCGGGTAGAAAACCGATTGCCAGTCCCGTTCGGAAGGTTCGGCCCCATGGTCGGGATGGGAATGATAGTTGCCGATGATGCGTTCCGGTCCGTTCCCGAGCCCGCGCATCAGGTCGAATTGGACCTTGGCGTCGACGAGAAAGCTTTTCCGCCTGTCGCCTTCGGCCACGTTGGGGCTGGCCTCGGCGCGGGTGACGCGGAGTCCGGCTTCGTCGTCGAGGCCGACCAGCAGGCCGCAGCATTCCTCGGGGTACGCCGCCTCCGCGGCCTCGAAGATCTGGCTGAGCACGGGCGCGGGCAGGTGGATCACCGCTTCACCCATATGGTGCCGATCACCGAGCCGTCGTCGGCGCTGATCACGACAATGCGTTCGCAGGGGCCGACGGGACCGATACGCAAGTAGAGCCGATCGCCTTCTGGAATGGTCTCGAGAATGTTACAATCCGCCGGCAGGGGGAAGGCGACGTCGCCGAATGACGCCGATTTCTCTTGTTTTTCCGGCTTCCCGGCGAAGAAGGTGAAATCCGGGTCCGTGGCCTTCATGTAGATGCCGTAAGCCAGGACCGCCATCCCGGCCACCACCAGGATTCCCATGAAGACGACGAGGCCCTTGAGCAGTTTCATGATCGATCATTGAAGGAAAAGGGACCTGCCCACCTCTTATACCGTTCGCGTGACCGAGCACAAGGCCGGGACGCGCCTGGACAAGCTCCTGGCCGAGGCCATTCCTCTCCTGTCCAGGACCCGCCTCAAGGCCCTGATCGAGGACGGCCGGGTCGTCCTCGGTGAGGCGCCCGCCCGTGAACCCGCCCGGCGGGTCAAGGCGGGACAGGTTTTCACCGTCACGGTTCCCCGCTCCCGGCCCGCCGTTCCCAAACCCCAGGCCATTCCCCTCGACGTGGTCTACGAGGACGGAGACCTCATCGTCATCGACAAGCCGGCGGGCATGGTGGTCCACCCGGCGCCGGGCAATCCCGACGGCACCCTGGTCAATGCCCTGCTCGACCATTGCCAAGGCAGCCTTTCGGGCATCGGCGGCGTCACCCGCCCCGGCATCGTGCACCGGCTGGACAAGGGGACCTCGGGCCTCATGGTGGCGGCCAAGAACGACGTGGCTCACCGGGGGCTGGCCGAACAGTTCGCCGAACACAGCCTGGAGCGGGCCTATTACGCCCTGCTCTGGGGCGTTCCCAGCCCCTCGCGGGGGGAGGTCACCGGCAATATCGGGCGCCATCCGGTCAACCGCAAGAAAATGGCCGTGGTTTCCCGCGGCGGCAAGCGGGCGCGGACCCGCTATCACCTGATCGAGTCCTTGGGCGGGGCCGCCTCCTTGACGGAATGCCGGCTGGACACGGGCCGCACCCATCAAATTCGCGTGCATATGGCGTTCCGGGGCCATCCGGTGGTCGGCGATCCCCTGTACGGAGGCGGCGTGCGTTCGCGCCTCAAGGGCGCGGCGGCGGATGCGGTTATGACGTACCTGACTAGGAACAATAACCAAGCCTTGCACGCATATTTGATTGGATTTAATCACCCGAGGACCGGGAAGCGCCTCAAGTTTGAAACACCAATATCACGAGGAATCAAAGACTTGATAGTTTTATTCACCCGAAATCGAGTTAAGTAAGTTCCGTGCAAAAAAATTCCCTATACTATATGAAATTGGTCATGTAATATTCCGGATCGTAGGGGGTGTTCCGCGGCCCTCGCCTCGTCGTCGGCGGCGGACGGGCTAGGAGAAGAAGGAATTCCCCATGACCGAATTTTCCATTCCCCTTGAAATCAATCCCGAGAAGAACCTTTCACGATATCTTCAGGCGATCCGCAAATTCCCCATGCTCGTTCCCGAAGAGGAACTTGCGCTGGCCAAGCGCTGGCGCGACCACGATGACGACCAGGCCGCCCACAAGCTGGTGACCAGCCACCTGCGCCTGGTGGCCAAGATCGCAATGGGATTCCGCGGCTACGGCCTGCCCCTGGGCGATCTTATCTCCGAGGGCAACGTGGGCATGATGCAGGCGATCAAGCGTTTCGATCCCGACCGCGGCTTCCGCGTCGCCACTTACGCCATGTGGTGGATCCGCGCTTCCATCCAGGAATACATCCTCCATTCCTGGTCCCTGGTGAAGATGGGGACCACGGCGGCGCAGAAGAAATTATTTTTCAACCTGCGCAAGCTCAAGGGCCAGCTGCAGGCCATCGAGGACGGCGACCTGTCTCAGGAGAACGTCAGCAAGATCGCATACCGGCTCAAGGTGCCCGAAACGGAAGTGATCAACATGAACCGCCGCCTGTCGAACCCGGACCATTCCCTGAATGCCCTCGTCCACGCCGACGGCGACGAACAATGGCAGGATTGGCTCGTCGACGAGCACGATAGCCAGGAGGAAAGCCTGGCCGACTCGCAGGAATTGGGCCTCCGGCGCACCCTGCTGGCCGTCGCCATGAAGGGGCTGACGGAACGTGAACGCCACATTCTCGCCGAACGGCGGCTCCAGGATTCTCCGACCACATTACAGAATCTGAGCCGGATCTACGGCATCTCCCGCGAACGGGTGCGCCAGATCGAGGCGCGGGCCTTCGAAAAGATCCAGAAATCGGTGCGCAACGCGGTCATCGAACAGCACATCGCCTGTTGACCCGCGGCTCTTCCTTAACCGGCTTTATACCAGCGGCCCTTAAGAAGGACCGCTGGGCGTTCATGCGCCACGCAGGCTCACGGCGCATAAGCGCCGGCGCGCGGTCGCGCTTGCCAAAGGGCGATGAGTCAAGCTCAACGCCCTTTGGTATTATTCGTCTTCTACCTCGTCTTCGTCTGGGATGCCCACGTCCTCGCCCCATTCCTTGACGATGTCCTTCTGTTTGTCGTGAAGGTAGGTCAATCGGCGCTCCGACATCACGGTCATCACGGCGCCGACCAGGGGGGGAATGGCCATGAACAACATCCAGCCGAAACCGGCGGCGGCGTACATGACCAGGAGGCTGGCGGGGTTGGTGAGGATTTCAATGGCGGCGTCGATATCGTGGTTGCCGGTCCACAGCTCGAGAAGGTAGGGAAAGACGCCGCTGAGGTTCATGCCGCCGACGCAATACATGGCGTAGTTCCGGGGCGAGCGGTCGATGATATAGGCGACGAGAGTGGGCAGCATGCCGAAGAGCAGAATCATCATGGACGACAGGGACGCCATCATCATTCCGCCGATGATGATGGCCCACCACATGAGCTTCGTGCCCCTGGTCTGGGATTGGGCCGCCGCCGCGTCCGGAGGGGGAATTTCAGCCATCTTTACCAGGTCTCGAAGAGCAGGAGGACGCTGACCACGATCAAGGCCATGACGATGGAGGTTATGGCCGAGGTCTGCTGTCCCACCCGTTCCGCCTCTACCGAACGGGCCGTGTCGGTCCGCTCGATTTCCCGAATCTCCTCTTCCCCCGCGGCGTACTCTTCGCGGGCGGCGGCGTAGCCCTCGGTGTCGGCCTTGCGTTTCTCGGCGTTGTCGATCAGGTCGAACAGTTCCGGCAGGCTGCCCTTGCGGACCAGGCTCGGTATTTCACTTTCGAGTTCGCGGCGGGTGGGCCGGCTGTGGAAGGAATTGATGGCCGGCCCGAGAAAGCCGCCCACCCAACTGGAAAGGCCGTAGAAGGGCCCCTGCTTCAAGCGCCATTGCATGACGGCGAGAAAGCTCACCATTCCGATCAGGGACTGATCCTTCTTGGGCGAGTTCAGGGCCTTCATGTGGGGGACGATGTCATGGTCGAAGCGCGCGGCGATGAAGGCGGCGATATGACGGTCCACGGGCCTGGTCTTGGTGTCCACCCGGTTCGCCGCCTCGTCGAGGGCGGGCAGCAGTTCCCTGATGCCGACGACATAGTCGTGAACGATGAGCGGGCTCTGGCAAGGCAGGCTGGGATTAAGCTCGTAGAGGCACCGTTCGACACCGTAGCCAATGTCGTTGTTCTGGAGGATCAGCTTGATCTTGGTGAAGGTCCTGCCGATGGGGGAAGAGTCCGGCCTGAAATCCTTCTGGGCGTTCAGCCAGATGTCGGGGATGCCGCGGAGCACGGCTTCCGCCGCGATTTGGGCGTCGCCCCGGCGCAGCATTTCCATCGCCATGGCCGGTCCGTAGGCTTCGGGCATGAAGGCAAACCCCTTGTATCGGATGGGGCTCGAAGGGTCCAATGTGATGCTGACCTTGGAGACGACGTAGTCATCCATGCCCTGCGCATTGCCCTTGTGAATTTCGGCCAGCTCCGCCGTCTCTTTCACCTTGTCGGCCATGAGTTCTTCCTTGAGGTTGCGCCGCAACCAGGATTCCAGATGGCCGCCCTTGACGACTTTCGCCGCTTCCTCGACGTTTTGGGTCATCGCCCGGGCTAGCGTGCGCGCCGTGACGTGGTCATGGCCGGCGAAGGTGAAGGGGTTTTCCAGTTTCGGCTTGGCCTTTTTCTGCAGGGGGGTGAGGCGTTGGCCGTCCAGCCACAGTGCCAGTTCCTCCATGGTCCAGCGTTCATCGCGATTGTCGTTGAGAAGGCCGCGCAGGGGCTCGAGCAGGGACATGGGGATGCGCGAGCCGGCGCTGAGGGTGGCATAGGAGCCCTGGACGACCCGCGCATTGACCAGTTCGTCCTCGTTGAGGGCGCCGACGGGGTTGGATCCCTGCACGATGAACACCATGGAGACTGCGAGCCCGAAGAGATCGTCCGCGATCCCCCCTTCGCCCCGGCCCCCCGGCGAAGCCATGGACCGTTCGATGGTCTCGAAAACCGGGGGATTGTCGGCGCCTGGGGGCGCGGTGACGCAGTCACCGAGGACGACGGTCTTTCGTTCCTTGTCCATGAAGAAAAGATTGTCGGCGCGGACGGCCCGGTGGGTCACATTGTGCCCGGCCAATTGCTGCAATGCTTCGGCCAGGGGTTCCAGGACGTTCCTGGGCAGGTCGAACTCGCTGATCCTAAAACCGTCCCTTTCAATGGCGTCCATGACCCGGCCGCCCAGCGGCTGGTCGTAAATCACCACCATTGAGCGTTCGCCGAGCGGCGGCCAGTCGATGGTGTCCCACTCGACCAGGGGAAGCAGGCCGGGGATGGCGTTGCCCTTGAGCACGGCCATGACGTCGGAGCGCGGCGGCAGGCCCGGCGTGCAGATGAGGGCGAACAGCTTGCGCCCCAGGTCGTGCCGGTCTTCCGCCAGATAGGCCTTGGCGGAGGGGGAATCCAGGTCGCTCATGGGGGTGCTGGGATTGATCAGGTAGCGGTCGTGAAGCAGAACGGGCCGTAAGGGGGCGCTGTCTTCCCTGTCGTTATCCTCGGGCTTCTCAGCCATCGCTTACGTTCCATTCCCGGCCTGACGCCAGGAGCTTAGACGCCGGGTCTCGACAATTAAAGTCTTGGCACGCGCCGCCGTCAATCGGCGAAGGGATCGTGGACCAAGATGGTGTCCTCGCGCTCGGGACTGGTGGAAAGCAGGGCGACGGGGGCGCCGATGAGTTCCTCGATGCGGCGGATATATTTCACGGCGGTGGCGGGCAGGTCGGCCCAGGATCGTGCCCCGCGGGTGCTTTCCGTCCATCCCTCCATGGTCTCGTAAATGGGCTCCACGCGGGACTGGCTGACGGTGGAGGCGGGCAGGTAATCGATGACCTCGCCCTCCAGGCGATAGCCGGTGCATACCTTCAGTTCGCTCATTCCATCCAGCACGTCCGGCTTGGTCAAGGCGATGCCGTCAATCCCGTTGATCTTCACCGCCTGGCGGACCAGCACCGCGTCGAACCAGCCGCATCGGCGGGGGCGCCCGGTCACGGTGCCGAATTCCCGGCCTCTCTCGCCGAGGATCTTGCCCACCGCGTCGTCGAGCTCGGTGGGGAACGGTCCGCCGCCGACACGGGTCGTATAGGCCTTGGCGATGCCGAGTACGTAGTCGATGGCGCCCGGTCCCTGACCCGAGCCCACCGCCGCCTGGCCGGCCACGGCGTTGGATGAGGTGACGAAGGGGTAGGTGCCATGGTCGATGTCCAGCATGGTCCCCTGGGCGCCTTCGTAGAGGATGCGCTTGCCGTTGCGCCGCGCCTCGTCCAGGGTCCGCCAGACGGCGTCGGCGAAGGGCAGTATCCTGGGCGCGACGTCGTTCAGTTCGGCCATCAGCCCATCCTTGTCAACCTCGGGCATGTCCATGCCTCGGAGCAGGGCGTTATGGTGGAATAAGAGCGCGTCCACCTTGTCGATAAGCGCGCCGGTGTCCGCCAGGTCGCCGACGCGTATGGCGCGCCGGGCCACCTTGTCTTCGTAGGCCGGGCCGATGCCGCGCCCGGTGGTGCCGATCTTGGCGTTGCCGAGCGCCGCCTCGCGGGCCCGGTCCAGGTTGCGGTGAAGGGGCAGGATGAGCGGCGCGTTGTCGGCGATGCGCACGTTTTCCGGGCCGACTTCCACGCCCTGGGCCTTCACGGTCTCGACTTCTTCCAAAAAGGCCCAGGGGTCGAGCACGACCCCGTTGCCGATGATGGAAAGCTTTCCCTCGCGCACGACGCCGGAAGGCAGCAGGCTGAGCTTGTAGGTCACTCCGTCGACGACCAGGGTATGCCCGGCGTTGTGGCCCCCCTGGAAGCGGACCACCACGTCGGCGCGCTCCGACAGCCAATCGACGACCTTACCCTTTCCCTCGTCGCCCCACTGAGAGCCGACGACCACTACATTGGCCATGCCGCTTCCTTCATTTCTTCCTTGCCGGCAGTTCCCGCGGTTCGCCCTCGGCCAGGACGTGGGTGCACCCCAGGCGCAGGGCTTCCGCTTCCGGATCGGCGCCTTCCTCCAGACCGGCGATGGTGACCCAGCCCGCCTCGTGGAGCTCGACTTCCAAATCCTGCCCGGTGCCGGCGGGCAGGTAGACGCGCACTTGCGCCGCCGGGGCGGGCAGGGCGCGGAGCACCGAATCCATGAAAAGGGTGAAGCCGGTGGCCTGTTCATCGGCGCGATCGCCGGCGAGATACCGGCCGCCGCGGCCGAGCTCGCCGCGAACGCCGCGGGCGAAGAAGGTGAAGGTGACGCCCGTGTGGTATTCGAAGCCTCTGTTCTCCACCGGATCGACGGTCAGTTTCAGGTCCCCGGCCCCGGCCAGGACGCCTTCCACCACGCCGGACAGCACATCGCGTTCGGCGGCGGCCCGTCCCTTCAGGTCGAGCGCGCCCAAGGCCTCGAGGGCGCGCCCGGCCGGTCCGGTAGCGGCCAGCAGGGCGGACAGGATTTCCGCTCTCTCCTCGCCCAGCCGCCCGGCCAGGGAAGCCACGGAGGCGGCGTCCTTGCGCTCGAGCGCCGTATGCAGGCGCTCCTCGTCTTCCCTGTCCAGGTCATGCCCGGCGATGACGGCGGGAACGAGGGCGGGAAGGCCGAGGTCAACCGAGAGCCCGGGAACGCCGATCAGGGAAAGGGCGTTGCTGGCCATGATGATCACCTCGGCGTCGGCCGCCGGCGTGGACGGCCCGATCAGTTCGGCCCCCACCTGGCCGAACTGGCGCTCCGGCCGGAGCTGGGATCCCTTGACCCTGAGCACCTGGCCGGCATAGCTGAGCCTGAGCGGCCTGGGGGCGTTCGCCAGGCGCGTGGTGGCGATGCGCGCCACCTGAAGGGTCATGTCGGGCCTGATGGCCATCATGCGCCGGGAGACCGGGTCCATGAGGCGGAAGGATTGACTGGCCATGGCCGCGCCGTTGTCGGCGAGCAGGCTTTCTTCGAACTCGATGATGGGCGGCTTGACCCGCTGGTAGCCACGGGAGCCGAAGAAGGCCATGAGGCGTTCCGTCGTCTCGGCCTCGAAGTCGGCGTCGGGCGGCAAAATGTCGCACATGCCCGCAGGCAGCAAGGCCTTGTCGGAAGAATAGCTCATCCCAGAGAGTCCATTTCAGGTGGAAAACCCCGGCGCTTACTACCCGGAATTCCGGGATTCGGCAATCGGAAACCGCTCCCCGCCCCGGCGCAGGACCGCCGACGCCTCAGGGCAGGACGAAGGGCTTTCTTTTCACGGTGCTGCCGACGCTTTCCACCATCACCGGCACCATGGACATGCTCAGGCTGTGTCCGTCCGAACGGATCAGCGGCGCGGTGGTCCAGCCTTGCCACAGGCGTTCGCCGCTTCGGCGGTCGTCGATGGTGGCATCCAGGCGGTATTGACCCGGCGCGCCGACGTTCGTACCCGGCCTGCCCTGGTTGAACACGCCGCCCCGGTTGCTGTTGTACAGGTTCAACTGAACCCTCGGCGCCTCCACGCCCCCCTGGTCCCGTCTGTCGGTGAGTTCGATGATCCTGCGCGTCCCCTCGTCCGACCAGATGCCGGGCGAGCTCCGGGTTTCGAAGGTCAGCACCAGGGCCGCGTCGCTCGACACCGTGAAGCCCCGGGCCCTGAGCTCGCTTTCGAAAAGCGCCTGCAGGCGCAGGTTCTGGTCGGAGTTGTCGAGGGGGCTGACGGCGAGGGCGGAACCCGCCGTCAAGGGCTTGTAGGCGACGGCGTTGAGCAGCCCGGAACCTTCGCCCCAGGCGGGCGCGCCGAAGAGGACCAGGACGCTTGCGAGCAAGATGCCGAGACGATTCACGGACAACTACCTTCCGGCCTTTGGATTCCGGCCTCTCGGGGAGCAGGCCCCTCCCCGGGCCCGTCGGTTGAGGATGGTGTGTCTCGGCGCCTCTGTCAACAGAGAGCCCGCTTGGGGCCGGGATTATACATGCAAGGCCATGGAACCGGCCTCGCCCCTTGTCCAGCCACGCGGGGCACCCATGCCTCAGGGCGGGAACTTGGCGACCATATCCAGGATCTCGGCCCCGCGCCTGACCTTGATGGGGAGCCAGGTCCCCGGCGCCTGGCGGCGGATGATGGCGATGAGGTCGCCGGCATTTGCGAGGGGCCGGCCCGCCGCCTCCAGAATCCGGTCCTCCGCCGCCAGGCCGGCGGATTGGGCGACGCTGCCTTCGACGACCCGTTGGATGCGGAGCCCGTCGATCATGACGCCCAGTCTGGGTCTTGGGGCGGCAGGCGTGTCCCCGCCGAGTCCGAATACGGCGTCGGCCACCGGGACTCCCTTCGCCAGGTCCGCGCACTCGAGATCCTTGTCCCAAGGCAGCAGCACGGCGGCCTCAGGGATTCCCAGGTCCGCCAGTTGATGGGGTATGCCGTATCCGTACACCAGGTGCCCGCGCCCCACGACGCCGACGACGAGCGGCTTGCCGCCGCCCAATCGCACCCCCGCCAGCCTTTCCGCCATGGCCCGGTCCCAGGTGAGCTGCACGGCGACGAAGCGCTTGAACTTGGGATCGTCCCGGTCCGGCGCCTCGCCCTTGGCGGGTTCGTGATCGGCATAGGCCAGGGCCAGGTAGTCGAGATAGGCTTCGCTCGGCGGAGCGGGGTCGCTCACCCCTTCGCGCGCGTCGTCGGGCACGGCCTGCCAGCCGTCATTGCGGACGCGCTCGATCAGCGCCCGGTCCACGTTGAGGGCGACCATGGGAATGCGATGGAGGCGGGCGAAATGAAAAAGCGGCATGTAGAGAGCGGGCTCGAAACGCCATACCTGGCTCCAGCGGGTCGCCTTCAGGAACGCCTTTTCGTCCATATCCCCCCGGGTCCATCGGTCGAGGTGCGCCTGGACGCTCCTCGGAAACGCCTCGAACCCGAGCACCATGTTGGGATTCCTGCCATGCAGGGCGGATATGGTGTGGAGCTGCCAGCGGTGGTGCTCGGCGTTGTCGTGGACCTCGCCGAGAAGCACCACGGAGCGGCCGGCCATGCGCCGGATCAGGTCGTCGTCCGCCGGGCGGCGGCCGGTTTCGGGCTCGAGCCATTGTCCCGCCGCCACGCACGGCTCCTCGGCCATGGCGCCGGCGGGGTAAGCGAAAAGTCCCATCACGAGGTACAGCCATTTTTTCATGCCGATAAAGGATGCCCCAGAAACCTTGCCGGTGAAAGCGCCATTAGAGCGCTCTCGGGTCCCGGGGCCGGCGCTGCCCATAGCAGCGAATTCGGTTACAGTGGGAGCCGATGACCCAGGGGTTGGACATGAGAGTCAAGGGCGTCATCGCCGCCGGGCACCCCGAGACCGCCCGCGCCGCGGCCCTGATCCTCGAAGAAGGCGGCAACGCCTTCGACGCGGTGGTGGCCGGGGTGTGGACGGCCTGCGTGGCGGAGCCGATTTTTGCCTCCCTCGGCGGGGGCGGTTTTCTCCTCGCCAGGCCGAGGGATGCAAGGCCCGTCCTCTACGATTTTTTCGTCCACACGCCGAAGGTCCGGAAACCGGCCGCCGAGTCCGATTTTTATCCCATCCTCGCCGACTTCGGCAGCGCCCAGCAGGAATTTCACATCGGCATGGGTTCCATCGCCACACCCGGGGCGGTGAAGGGCTTGTTCCAGGCCCACGGTGATCTAGGCACCATGCCCATGGCCCGGGTCATGGAGCCGGCCATGGCCTTGGCCAAGCGCGGGGTCAGGTTGAACCGCCTGCAGGCATACCTGTTCCAGGTGGTCAGCCCCATCCTGGAAAGCAGCGAAGCCAGCCGGGCGGTGTTCGGGAGCCCCGAGCATCGCGGACGGCTCCTCAGGGAAGGAGAGATGTTTTCCATCCCCTCCTTCGCCGACACCCTGGACGGATTGGCCCGGGAAGGTGAAGACCTGTTCTACCGGGGGGAGATCGCCGGCACCATCGTCGAGGACTGCCGGACCGGCGGCGGCACCCTGGAGCCCGAGGACCTGGAAGGCTATCGGGTGGTCAGGCGCGAGCCTTTGGAACTGGAGTTGGGGGATGGCCGTCTTTTCATCAATCCGCCGCCGTCGACGGGCGGGATACTGATCGCGTTTGCCCTGGAGATACTCAAGGATTCAGGCATGGGGACGGCCCGCTTCGGTTCGGCGGCGCATCTGGAAATGCTGGCCCGCGCCATGGCGCTCACCAACAAGGCGCGTCTGGAAAGCCGCCTCCATGAATCGGCCGAGGACGCGGCGGAGACCCTGTTGCATCCCGGTTTTGTGGAAGCCTACCGCCGCCGCATCCTGGGCCGGCCGGCGGCGGCGCGCGGCACCACCCACATCGGGGTCATCGACTCGGACGGCAATGCCGCCGGCCTGTCGCTTTCCAACGGCGCGGGATCGGGCTACATGGTCCCCGGGACCGGCGTGATGATGAACAACATGCTGGGAGAGGAAGACATCAATCCCCACGGCTTCCACGAGTGGCCCGAGGATACCCGCATCGGCTCCATGATGGCCCCGGCCCTGATGGCGGGACCCGGTGATACGGCGACGATCCTCGGATCGGGCGGCTCCAACCGGATTCGCACGGCCATCCTTCAGGTGCTGGTCAATCTCGTGAATTTCGGCATGTCCGTGGATGACGCGGTCTCAGGCTCCAGGATCCACTACGAGGGCGATCTCCTCGACATGGAGGTGGGATTCGACGACGAGGTGATCGCCGTCCTCGCCGAGACCTTCCCGAACATGAAAATCTGGGACGAGAAAAACCTTTATTTCGGCGGCGTGCATACGGTCCGCTACGATTCCTCGACCGGTGCCTTCGAAGGAACGGGGGATATTCGCCGGGACGGCGTGTCGGTGACCGTCCAGCGGGGCTGGAAAAGCCTGAACGGAAACTGACCGGGACGTCGGCGGAAGTTGACACATCCCCTCGCCATGGAATGGGGATGGCTGTAAAATGCATGCCGTGACCCGGGCGTCAAGCCTCGGGTGGTGGAGGTGCTCGTGCCTGACAGCGCTCCCAAGGCCCTGCACAAGGTCAAGCTTTTTGCCGGTCTTTCGCCCGAGGAATTGGGGAAGATCGAGGTGGTCTGCAGATACAAGCGGTTTTCCGCCAACGAGCAGATCTTCGACAGGAACAGCAAGGCCAGGGACGTGTTTTT
The DNA here is from genome assembly GCA_022560215.1 of Pseudomonadota bacterium. Classification (GTDB taxonomy): domain Bacteria; phylum Pseudomonadota; class Alphaproteobacteria; order Rhodospirillales; family 2-02-FULL-58-16; genus JADFTO01. The sequence continues at coordinate 13,270 of JADFTO010000020.1, forward strand.
CGTCATCCGCGGCAAGGTTCGCGTGGTCAACTACTCCTTGGCGGGCCGGGAAATCACCCTGGACGACATTTCCGAAGGCGAGTACTTCGGGGAATTGGCCGCCCTGGACGGCCAGCCGCGGTCGGCCAGCATCATGGCGCTGACCGACTGCCTGATCGTCGCCCTGTCGCCCGTCCAATTCGTTCAGGTCCTTGAAAGACACCCGAAAGTGGCCCTCAGGGCCCTCAGGCGCCTGTCCCAGATCGTGCGCCGGTCCACCGAACGCATCATGGACTTGAGCACGCTTGGCGCCAACAACCGGGTGCATGCCGACCTCCTGCGCCTGGCGGAAGCGGGCGACAAAAAAGACAATACGGTGATGATCAGGCCCATCCCCGTGCACGGGGACATCGCCAGCCGCATCGGCACCACCCGGGAGACCGTCGCCCGGGTCCTCAACGACCTTGCCCGCAGGGGCATCGTGAAACGGACGAAGGACGCCCTGGTCATCAGTGACATGGCGCGCCTGCATGAAATGGTCGAAGACGTCAGGGGCTGACGCGGTTTCAGGCGAACATGCAAAAATAACTCCGCCCCTGTGACCGCTGTCACAGACAGACCTCCCGGATCTTGAGAAAATGCTCCCCTCGGCTGCGATTTGCCGCCTACGAAGTGGTAAGGGAGCAATCCGATGACCAATTTGAAAGCCTTCGCTGTGGCCGTTTCCCTGACTCTCCTCACGTTGGCCTTCCAGGCGCCGTTTGACCCCATTTTGAGCGCGGCGTTCTGATCCCCCTCTGCGTGATCCTCCCTATTCCCTCAAGCACTCGGCGCCGCCCCCGAAGCCGGTTGGCCGTTTGACACCAATCCACGAATCCTCCATACATATTTTTGGGGGCGCCGCCAAGGTGAGACAAAGGCGCGGGTGTCCGACGAACAATCTTACATAAAGTGCTGGAAAACGGCTCTTGCCCGGAGCGATTATCCCGGTTGACAAGCGCCTCGGATCGGGAAATCGAGATGCCGAAAACCATTCTGATTGTTGAGGATAACGACCTCAACATGAAGCTGTTCAACGACCTGCTGCAGGCCAACGGCTATAACACCGTGCAGACGAAGAGCGGCAAGGAGGCCTTGCAGCTGACCCGCGAGCATCGTCCCGATCTGATAATCATGGACATCCAGTTGCCCGAGATCTCCGGCCTGGAGGTCACCAAGCGGCTCAAAGCGGACGACGAGCTGAAGGATATCCCGATCGTTGCCGTCACCGCCTTCGCCATGAAGGGGGACGAGGAAAAAATCCGCGACGGGGGGTGCGAGGGCTACATCGCCAAGCCCATATCCGTTTCCAACTTCCTCGAGACGATCGCGGAATTCCTCGACTGACATGACGAGCTGAATGCCGAGGTAATCGACCATGCCGGCGCGAATTCTCGTCGTTGACGACTTGCCCGCCAGCGTCAAGGTGCTGGAAGCCAAGCTGACCAGCGAGTACTACGAGGTGCTCACGGCCACCGACGGCGCCACCGCCCTTGAGATCGTCCGCGAGCGGGACCCGGACCTTGTCCTGCTCGATGTCTTGATGCCCGGCATGGACGGGGTCGAAGTATGCCGGCACATCAAGGAAGACCCGGAGACCACCCACATCCCCGTTGTCATGGTGACGGCCTTGAAGGATGCCGACGAAAAGGTGCGTTGCCTGGACGCCGGGGCCGACGACTTCCTGACCAAGCCGGTCAATGACATCACCCTGTTCGCCAGGGTCCGTTCCCTCGTCCGCTTGAAGCGGTTGCTGGACCAGTGGCGGATGCGCAAGGAAACCACGAAAATGTTGGGAATCCAGCCACCCCGGGATTCGTCGCGGTTGGACGACGGCTCCAAGGCGCGCATCTTCCTGGCCGCCGCCAGTGCCGTCGAACGCTCCGGCATCAACGAGATACTCTCCCAGGACCATGACCTGGTCTTCGACATCGAGCCGAACGAGGCATCCTCCGAACAGGTGGCCAGGGGCGACGCGGACGTTGTCATCGTCGGCCTTACGGACGAAGGCGACGGCCCCCTGCGCCTTTGTTCCCATCTCCGCTCCCTCGATCAGACCCGTCAGATTCCCATACTCCTGGTCGGCGACGAAGATGACATGGGCCGTTTGATCAAGGCCCTGGAGCTGGGCATCAACGATTACATCTTCCGCCCTATCAACAAGCACGAGCTCCTTGCCCGGGTGCGCACCCAGGTGCGCCGCAAGCGTTACCAGGACCGCCTGCAGACGGATCTTCTGCACAGCCTGTCCCTGGCCCTGACCGACAGCCTCACCGGACTCCACAACCGCCGATACCTGTCGATGCATCTCGAGACGGTCATGAAGCGCATGCTGGAAAGCCAAAAGCCCATGTGCCTCTTGATGATCGACATCGACCACTTCAAGAACATCAACGACACCCATGGCCACGCGGCGGGTGACACCGTGCTTTGCAGCCTGGCCCAGCGGATTGCCGGGAACATGCGCGGCTTCGATCTCGTCGCCCGTTACGGCGGCGAGGAGTTTGTGGCCGTAATGCCGGACACCTCCGTCGATGTCGCCCTGCAGGTGGCGAACCGCCTGTGCGAGACCATCGCCCATGACCCCTTCCCCATAGGGAAAGAAGGCGCCAGGGTCACGGTCACCCTCAGTGTCGGCATTTCTCACGCCCAAGGCGAAAACGACACCCCGGAGGCCATCATTCAGCGCGCGGACACGGCCCTCTATCAGGCGAAGAACCTGGGCCGCAACCGGGTGATCTGTTCCCCGCCAGGGGAGGGCAAGCCCGCCCTCACCCCGGGCGAGAGTCTTTCTGGCTAATAAATATTAGCCAGAAAGACTCTGACTATTTGATTTTGGCTTCCTTGAACGGCACGTGCTTGCGGACCACCGGATCGTATTTCCGGAACTCCATCTTTTCGGTGGAATTGCGGGTGTTCTTCTTGGTCACGTAGTAAAACCCGGTATCGGCCGTGCTGACCAGCTTGATGAGGATGGTGTTGGACTTGGCCATTCTTCAGGTCCCGGCGATTGTCACGTGGATCTTGAATAAGTCCCTCGCCCCGGCGCCTCTGGCGAAGAACCATCACGGGTGGCGCACATTACAGGCCGGGGCAGGGCTGTCAAGGACCCTTCTCGCCAAGAGCGCTCTGAGCGTTCTATGTTCAAAACCGGGCCGCGGTGCTGGCGGCGGACAGGCTGAGGGCGCGGGCGTAAAGGACGAGGTCGCCGAGGAGCCGTCGCGCGACCTCGACATCGAAGGAGTCTCGGCGGCGTTCCGACGGACACGACGCGCGCAGGTCCTGGCGCCGTTCATCGTCACCGGACCCGGCCTTGCGCCAGGCGGCCTCGGCTTCAAGCCTTTGCTCGATGGCCCGGGATATCAGGTCCCGGCCTTTGCCGCTTGCGCCGCTGGTGCATATGGTGGGCAGCACGCCGACTTCGTGCAGGATATAGCCCGAAGGCGGGATCAGGCGAGACCAGGTGAGGGTGATTTCGCCGTCGTTGGGAAGGCGGAGCACCGTCTGCACCGTGCCCTTTCCGAATGTCGCCGTGCCGATGACCACGGCCCGACCCCGGTCCTGCAGGGCGGCGGCGACGACCTCGGCTGCCGAGGCCGATTTGCCGTCCACCAGGATGGCCACGGGAATGCCGGCCGCAAGATTCCTGTCTTTCGCAAGGTAGTGCTGGTTGCTGTCGGGGTGACGTCCACGGGTGATGACGATGTTGCCCTGGGAGAGGAACAAATCCGCCACCTTGATGGACTGCTTCAAGAGACCGCCCGGATTGCCCCGCAGGTCCAGGATCAGGCCCTTGATCCTGTCTCCCTGGGTGTCACGGGCCTTCTTGAGCATGTCGGCCATGGATTTGGCGGTGCGCTGGTTGAAGCCGCTGATTTTCAGGAAGACGATCCCATCCTCGAATCCGTAGGTAACCGTGGGAGGGACGATCTTCGAGCGTTCGATCAGGAACTCCAGCGGCTTGGCCTCGCCTTCGCGAAGCACGGTCAAGGTCACATGGCTGTGGACGGGGCCGCGCAGCCGGTCGCCGACCTCCCGGGTGCCTGAGCCCTCGACGGGAATGCCGTCGACGTGGGTGATGCGGTCGTTCCGCTTGAGCCCGGCCTGGGCCGCCGGCGTCTTCGGCATCACCTCGGTCACCCAGGCCGTCCCGTCGCGGACCTTGAAGCGGATGCCGATGCCGCCGTAGCCATCGCGCTTGTCGCGGTTTTTCTTCGCTTTCACGGTACCGGCGTAGCGGGAGTAGGAGTCCAGGTTGGATAGGACCCCGTCGAACACCGCCTCGTAGAGCCTTTCGGGACTGGCCGCGTGCAGGTCGGTGGAATTCAACCGCCCGGCGGCGGATACCCTGGAGGTCAGTTCCGCCCACCCCTGGACGTCGCCTTCCTTCGGCGCCAGGAAACGCGCAACGGTCCGCTCGCCGACGGAAAGGACGACCTCGCCGCCGTCGCGCCTGACCGACAGTTCGGGATCGATGGAGCCGAGCCCGCGCAGCCCCTCGAAGGCAAGCTCGCCGATGACGACTGGCTCTATGTATTTTTCCTTGATGCCGCCGTATCCGGTGGCGAAGACCTCTTCCACGGCCTGCCGGGGGAAGGCCGAGGCGGGTTCGGTCGCCTGCCGGGCGGGCGCGCAGGCGGCGATCAGGACGGCCGCCAGGGCCGCCGACAGCCGCAATCGGTGATGGCGTATCAGGGTCATGGTGCCGATTTTCCCCGATTTCGGAGACATTTCGGGGACAGTTGATCGTGGGCACTGGGTGCACGATCGACTGTCCCGGAAATAGTTCAGGGCAATCGCATCTAAACATATTTTAATTAGTACTACAACGCCACTTCGTCCATTATGCAGCACCGTAGCGACGCCATTTCGATGCCCAGTTCACGCAATCGTCGCTTGCGGGCTTTCACATGACTGCGCTGGGCCTTCTCGTTGCGATGCTGGGTCC
>JADFTO010000194.1 GCA_022560215.1 Pseudomonadota bacterium
CCCTGGCCGCCGCCGCCCATCTCTCGGTGGTGGACTATCTCGGCGACGTGCCCTGGGCCGACCACGAAGGGGCCAAGGACTGGTACGCGCGCATCAAGTCCCGGCCCAGCTTCCGCCCCCTGCTCGCCGACCACATCCCCGGCATCCCCCCGCCCAAGCACTACGCCGATTTGGATTTCTGAGAAGGGCGCGGCGCTGTAGGGCGCGTGGCGCACCACGCTGGTCGCCCCCCGGCCGGTGGAGGCGTGGTTGTTTTCGTGCCCGTTCTCTTGTTGATCCGCCATGGCGGCCCCATTTGATTTCTTAAAGATAGGTCATCGGCGTCCCGGTCGGTCGTTCAAAGGTCGGGGGCGCGTCAACCGGCGGATGGACCTGGCGCGCTTGACGGCGGAGGTCCTGGAAGGCCGTTCGCCTAGGGGCGCCGGCGGCGCCAGCGCCCCGGGTCAAGGGAGGCAAGCATGATCAAGGGTCTTCACCACAACGCCTACCGCTGCCGGGACTCAGGGAAAACCAGGGAATTCTATGAGGATTTCCTTGGCCTCCGCCTGGCCGGCGTCCTGGAAATAAATGAAACCATGACGGGGCGGGAAACGAAGGTCTTGCATACCTTTTTCGAGATGGGCGACGGTTCCTACCTGGCTTTTTTCGAGGCCCCGGACCGGCCGTTCGAGTTCAAGGACCAGCACGACTACGACCTGCACATCGCGCTGGAGGTGGATGGGGGCACCCTGCAAGGGATGTTCGAGCGGGGCAAGGCCCAGGGCGTGGAAACGCGGGGGATATCCGACCACGGATTCGTCGAGTCCATCTATTTCAGGGACCCCAACGGATACGTCATAGAGCTGACGGCGAAGACCGACGCCCACGACGACATGATGGACCCGGAAAAAACCCACCCGCGCCGGATCCTGGACCGCTGGCAGGCGGCGAAGACCGCCTGACCTAGGGCGCTATCCAACCAACCGGATAGTGCTCTAGGATTGGGCCATGGACGCCACCCTCTATCTCGCCTTCTTCGCCGCCACCACGGTGATGATCCTGCTGCCCGGCCCGTCGGTGATGCTGACGGTGGCCCACGCGCTCAGCCATGGCTGGCGGCGGGCGCTCATGACGGTGGCCGGCGCCACGCTCGGCGTCGGCGTGCAGCTCGCCATCACCCTGGCCGGCATGGCGTCTTTCATGCTCGTCCTGGCCCACTTGTTCGAATGGCTGCGCTGGGCCGGCGTCGCCTACCTGATCTACTTGGGATTCCGCCACTGGCGCGCCGATGCGGGCGGGGCCGGGGCCGCCACCGGGGACGGGCGCTCGCTGTTCCTGCAGGGCCTGGTGGTCACCATCGCGAATCCCAAGAGCCTCCTGTTCATGGTGGCGTTCTTTCCCCAGTTCATCGACCCAGACTCCTCCCTCGCCCTTCAGGTCTCCATCATGGTGCCCACCTTCCTGGCCATCACCTTCGTCTTCACAGGGCTTTGGGCGGTGGCGGCGGGCCAGGCCGGGCGCTTCTTCCAGTCCAGCCGGGGGGCCCGGATCGGCAACCGCCTCAGCGGCGGCCTGATGATCGGCGCCGGACTGGGCCTGGCGCTGGCGCGCCGGGGGTAATACCAAAGGTCACTGATAATGACCTTTGGTATAAGACGAAAAGTCATTGCCTGTTGGATGACCTGAACTCCCCCGCTCGAGGAAAACCAAGCCGCAGATGGTGGGCCGCGGCCGGCGCCGTGATCGGTGTTCTGGCGATCTCATGGGTTCTCTGGCGCATCGATTTCCAGCGCCTGCGACAGGTGATCGTCCATGCCGAGATCGGGTTCGTGCTGCTCGTTCCACTCGCCATCGCGGCCGAGCAATTGGTGCGCGCCTGGAAGTGGCGCCAAATTCTGCACGGCATCAAGGCCATCGGCACGTGGCGCTTGTTCGGCGCCATCATGGCCGGATATTTCGCCAACTTCCTGATTCCCTTGGGCATAAGCCCCATCGTGCGTTCGTGGCTGGTGGCGCGGCTGGAAAAGTTGCGAATGGGGGCGGTCCTGGCGACGGCGGCGATCGACCGCCTCGTCGACGGCGTCGTCTTCAGCGGGTTCGTCGCGGCCGCCCTCGGCTTCGCCGCCTTTCCCGATCCCGGCGGCACCATCCGCCTGGGCCTGATCGCCGGCGGCGCGGGCGGTTTCGTCCTGTTCGCGCTGCTGTTGGCCGGGTTGGCTTTTTGGAAACGCCGCGCGGGCCACGAAGGCGGGTGGCCGGCCAGCCTCGTTGGCCGCCTGCCGGCCCGCCTTGCCGGGCCGGTCCGCGGATTCCTGAGCTCGTTCGCCGACGGCATCGTCTGGCCCCGGGAGGCCAGGCGCGGCGCCGGCATCGTGTTCGCCAGCGTCGGCATCAAACTGATCGCGGCCACCCACTTCCTGTGGGCCGGGCTCGCCTTCGGGGTCATGCTCCGGCCCGCCGAGTACATTTTCCTTCTCGTGTTCCTCGGGTTTCTGATCATCCTGACGCGCTTCGCCCGGGTCCCGGGCGGGTTTTTCGTCGGCAACATTTTCGCCCTTGACCTGTTGGGCATCGCCGAGGAACAGGGCCTGGCCATGGTGCTCCTGGTTCATGTATCCACCCTGGTGACCATATCGGGCGTCGGCGCCGTCGCCTTGTGGCGAAACGGCATCGCCATCGGCGAGCTGGTCTCCATCAAGGGCGGTGCCGATGAGTGACCCCAGGACGACGAGCCGGTTCCGGCGCATATCGGCCGCCGGTATCTTCTTCCAGGGCGGCGCCTCGGCGGTGGATACGAGCACCATCATCGCCACCCTGGTCTACGGGTTGACCGCCAACACCTTCGCCGTCGGGGCGGCTTCCGCCATCTTGCGGTATGGCTGGTTGTTCCCGCAGATTTTCGTCGGTTACCTGGCCCAGCGCCGCCAACGCCGGATGCCGTTTTACATCGTCGGCGCCTTCGGCCGCGTGGCGTGCCTGGTCGCCATCGCGGGCGCTCTCGCCAGCGCCGATTGGATGGGCGGAGGCACGGTCGTTTTCCTGTTTTTCGTCTTGTGGACGGCCTACGCATTCGTCAGCGGCATCGTCGCGGTCCCCTACAACGACATCGTCGGGCGGTCCATCGCTTCGTCACGCCGCAGCCGCATGCTGGCGATCAGGTTCTTCGGCGGCGGCCTGCTTGCGCTCGGGGTGGCGGCGGCGGCCGAGCACCTCCTCGATGCGCTGGCGTTCCCGAATGGTTACGCCGCCATCGTGCTTCTGGGCGCGGGCCTGCTCCTCGTCTCGAGCGTCTCCTTCGTCTCCGCCGGCGAACCCAGGACACCGGTGTCCCGGGCTTCCGGTGGCGGTTTCGCCGGCTACCTGAGGGTCGGAATCGAGGTCTTCCGGACGGATTCCCGCTTCCGCCTCTTCGTCTACGCCCAGTGGCTGGGCGGGGCGGTGATGATGGCGCTTCCGTTCTACGTCCTCCAGGTCATCGCCGTCCAAGGGGGTACGTCCCAGGTCGCCTTCCTGTTGGCGGCGCAGACGGCGGGCGCGCTGCTGTCGAACGCGCTCTGGGGTTGGTGGGGAGACCATCACGGCAAACAGAGCCTCTATCAAGGCGTCGCCTTGATGCGCGCCGTGCCGCCGTTTTTGATCATGGCGTGGAGTTCCATGGCCGGGATGTGGGCGGTGCCGGAGATTTGGGGCTTCGCCGGGGTGTTTCTGTTGCTGGGCGCGCTTGGCAACGGCACGACCATCGCCGTGATCGGCTATCTGATGGAGATCTCCCCGGACGACCGGCGGCCGGCCTACAGCGGTTACTTCAACGCCCTGGTGGCGCCGGCGGCGCTGCTGCCCATCGCCGGGGCCGCCATCGTCGAGACCACGTCGCTCGCCGGGGTATTCGCCGCCAGCCTCGCCGCCAGCATCCTGCAATTCCTGATCATCCGGCGGCTCGGCCACATAATACCAAAGGTCACTGATAATGACCCCTAGAGACGGTCTACCAAGGTTTTCGGCCAGGAGCGTGCGTCGCCGCGATGCGGGGCATCGCAAGACGTGCGCGACGACGTCCGAAAGCCTTGGTAGTCCGCCCTTCGGGTCGCGTATGCGGCCCGTCGGAGGGCGTCGAAACGCCTTGACGATGCACCGCATCGCCCGCGGCCTTTCTCCTACCCGACGGGCCGCATACGCGATCTCTAGGGGTCATTATCAGTGACCTTTGGTATTAGCCTCATCGCGGCCAGCTTCCTGCTCGGCAGCATGGTTTTCTTCGCCGCCGTCACGGCGCCCGCCGTCTTCGCCTTCCTGCCCGAGGACCAGCGCGGGCCATTCTTGCGCGGCGTCTTCCCCCGCTACTATGCCTGGGGCATCGTGGTGTCGGCCATCGCCGCGGCCCTCGCCGTCCCCGCCGACACGTTAAGCGCGGCGGTCCTGGCCGGGGTCGCCGTGGCCTTCCTGGCCGTGCGCCAGGTCGTGGTCCCCCGCATCAACCGGGCGCGCGACGCCAGGGCGGCCGGCGACAAAGCGGCGAAGGCGGATTTCGCCAGGCTCCACCGCCTGAGCATGTTCATAAACCTGGCCCAGATGCTGGCGCTGATCGCCATCATATTCCTGCTCGGCAAGGGGTGAGTGGAATGCTTGTCTCTATTCTGAAGTCACGTCGCTTGAGCAATTATAATTCCCTGGGGATACGGCCTATCCTCCTTGTAAAGAATGATATGGCTCGGCAGTTGTGTCGCCAACCAACCGGTGGGGAGTTGTCCAACGACCAGTTCGACAACTTGCCTAGTGGTAGGTGTCGGTGGCGCTGACACGGAAACAGTCGTGCCCTCAAGATCAGGATGCGGGTGTCGCGAGCGCGGGCTTGCGCCCTCGTAACGGAAAACGTAGGGGAGCTCGGTTTTTAGAGCCGCGAGGAGGGTCGCGGCGGTATCAGAGGTGGGGAGATCGAGATCAAGGGGCCGATCAATGTTGATCGGAAACAACGTATCAAAGTGATCGTCCTTGTAGGTCGTCGTATCCCTCTTCCGTCCCGGATCATTGGAACCGAAACCGCTGCCGTTCCACCGGACCTTAGCG
>JADFTO010000195.1 GCA_022560215.1 Pseudomonadota bacterium
CCAATGTCCGCATATGACCCGGAGCTGACATTCGGCAGGCGGGTATCGAAAGCTCGTGGCTTCCGTAAATCCGACCACAGATCACGATCCCGCAGTCACGCCTGTGCAATGGCAGCACTTCCGAACCTAACTCCGAATATTAGAAAACACGTAAATGCAGACTATGATTGTCCCAACATTAGGAAATAATCATGTATTAATAAAGCAAAAACGAATAAACAGGATATTTTTATTTGAATTTTCCGTGAATTCGCCGTGATATATTTTCTCATATTTGTCGATGAATGCTTAAGGAATCGACGAAAACATACATAACCTATTGATAAACAATATCTCTTTTGAATAACGGTTATTTGAGGGAAGTTTAAGTGACTAAGTAAAGCATAAACATTACATTTTCTCCCATGAGATCCGGAGATTTCCGGATGAACCCTGAATAGGAGAAAGTATCATGACTATTCGTAACATCATCACCTCGGCCGCCATGGTTGCGGTCCTCGGCCTTGCCGGCGGTTCGGCCTACGCCAACGACAGCGATAGCCATGTCGACGACCAAGGCTTCACCGTGTCGGCAGCCGCCAACTTCCCCGGGACCGTGTTCATTGGCATCAGCGACTCCGATGTCGACTTTGGCGAAATCCTGTCGACGGACGGTTTCGAACAGGCCAGCCTGCCGAAGCACATCCTCGAGACCCTCGAAATCAATTAATGCAACTTCACCCCACCACAAGAACTAAGGGCCGGGCCTTCAACGCCCGGCATTTAGTCACTTGGCGAGCGCACCCGTAAGTTAGTCGGCACCCTGCAGCACTTCGGTTAACGCGAACGGGACCGATGCGGCCTCCTGCGGCTCATCGCCCCAGGGCATGACTCTCGGCACTGACTTGCGCGCGGCTGAATGAATGCAGGAATAGACCAGAAAATTCCAGATCAAATGGAGAAAAGACACATGAAGAGCATCGTTATCAGAAGCATATTAACCGCAGGGGCCTTGGTCGCCACGCAGGTCGGCTTTAACGCAGCCTTCGCCGCAGCGCCGGCGACGGTCATCAATCTGACCCAGACCGCCTGCCAGTTCATCGAGACGGAGAATGGCGTCGACCACGGTTTCCGGTCGACGAAAAAGGCCGACTGCAAGGCGATCAACGCCAAATCCGGTGCCGACCGGCTGGCCCAGGCGAAGGTCCTGGAGCTCAAGCCCGGCAAGTACATCTTCCGGGTCACCAACAAGAACGTCCCCTACGATCTCGGCTTCTGGCTGCGCGGCAAGGGCTTGGGCCGCATCACCCTGCCGAGCGTCGCCGCCGGCGGCCTGGCGCCGGGCACGACCCAAGACTACGCCGTCGAGTTGAAGGCAGGCGAATACGTCTACTCCTGCCCCTTGAACCCGACTCCGGACTACAGCTTGGTGGTGAGGGGCTGAGGCGCCCATCACCCGAGATTGGTAGGGCACGAACATTTGCTGACGCCGAGACATCCGGCCCCGAGCGAGGTCTCCAAACTGACCGCGGGCGCGCCCGCAGGCTGGTCTGCGCCCTCAAGCGCCATGGTTAACGCCAACGGGGCCTGACGTTCCGCACCTCTTGGAAGACACCACGATGAGCGACGTCAATTCTCCCCGGCCCACGGACACCCCGGCCGCCGAAACGAAAGCAAGCGGGCTTCGCTTGAGCCGGTTCTTGCCGCTCGGCGTTCTCGCCGCCGGCATCGCCGCCTTCTTTGCCTTGGGGCTCGATCAATACGTCAGTTTCGAGGCCTTGCGCGAACATCGGGACGTCCTGGCAAACTTTGTCGCCTACAATCCGCTCTTGGCCCCGCTGGCGTTCATGGTGATTTACGCCGTTGTGGTGGCGTTTTCCCTGCCCGGCGGCGCGATCATGACCATTGCCGGTGGATTTCTCTTCGGCACCGTGTTGGGCACCGCCTGGGTCGTCCTATCGGCGACCCTTGGCGCCACGATCCTATTCGTCATCGCCAAGACTTCACTTGGCGACCTGCTGCGCGCGAAGGCAGGACCGTGGCTCAAGAAGATGGAGAATGGGTTTAAGGAAAACGCCCTCAGCTACCTGCTGGTGCTGCGCCTGATACCGTTGTTCCCTTTCTTCGTGGTTAACCTCGTGCCGGCGTTCCTCGGCGTGCCCTTGCGAACCTATGTGATGGGCACGCTCGTCGGCATAATCCCGGGATCTTTCGTGTACGCCGCCGTCGGCGCCGGCCTCGGGAGCATCTTCGACAGGAACGAGGCTTTCACCGCGAGCGGAATCCTGACGCCAGAAATCGTCTCCGCGCTGGTCGGCCTGTCCGTGCTTTCCCTGCTGCCCGTAGCCTATAAGAAGATCAAGGCGCGCCGCGCTTAGAGCGCTATCCAGTTAGTTGGAACCATTTGACCTGCGGCCTCCGGTGGGGCAGCCCCCGGGTGCGTTGCGGCGCGCAGCGAGACTGCACCGCATCGCTGGGCGCGCCGCGCCTTCCCGGATGAACCGATTTGCTCCCATCAAATTGATCCCAACTAGCCCGATAGCGCTCTTGTACAATCTACTTTCCCTGCCAAGGAAAGGTTCACGCCATGCTGAAAGGAAAAGCCGCCGTCGTCACCGGCTCCACCAGCGGCATCGGCCTCGGCATCGCCCGGGCGCTGGGCCGGGCCGGCTGCGACGTGATGATGAATGGGCTGGGCGAGGCCCGTGAGATCGAGGAGCTGCGCGCCGGCTTGGCGGAAGAGACCGGCGTCCGAGTCGAATTCTCGGGCGCCGACATGACGGACCCGGAAGCCATTACCGGCATGATCGAGGCAGCGATTGACGCCTTCGGCCGCATCGACATCCTGGTCAACAACGCGGGCATCCAGCACGTGGCGCCCCTGGACAAGTTCCCCGGCGACAAGTGGGACGCCATTCTCGCGGTCAACCTGTCTTCCGCCTTCCACGCGTCTAAGGCGGCCCTGCCCCTGATGCGGGCCGGGCGGTGGGGGCGGATCATCAACATCGCCTCGACCCATGGCCTGGTCGCCTCGCCGTATAAGTCGGCTTACGTCGCCGCCAAGCACGGCCTGGTGGGCCTGACCAAGGTGATCGCGCTGGAGACCGCGGAAGACGGGATCACCTGCAACGCCATCTGCCCGGGCTACGTGCTGACGCCCCTGGTGGAGAAGCAGATCGACGAGCAAGCGGCGTCCCACGGCATCCCGCGCCAGACCGTCATCCGGGACATCATGCTCGCCGTCCAGCCGAACAAGGCCTTCATCGGCATCGGCCATATCGCCGACCTGGCGGTCTTTCTCTGCGGCGACGCCGCATCCGGCCTGACGGGCGCCGCCCTGCCCATCGACGGGGGCTGGACCGCGCGTTAGACGTCATCGGACACGCCGCATACGGACTGGCGGGCCGATACAGAAACCCCCGGCGGCCGCTCGCGGCCGATTTGATTCAGGTCATCGACTGACCACGGCACCAGCGGGTATAATTCATGCCTAACCCTTGGAGGGGGGACCAAGTGCAAGGAAAATATGCAAAGCGTTCGGCGCCCGGGCGGACGGGGTGTTCGTCGGGGGAGGAGTCCGGATGGGTGATGCTCACCATCTCCACCTTGTTGAACTGGTGCTGGCGGATCATGCCCCGCGTGTCCTTGCCCGCCGCCCCCGCCTCGGCGCGGAAGCAGACGGTATGGGCCACATATCTGAGGGGCAGCGCGGCCTCCTCGATGATTTCGCCGGCCACCAGGTTGGTCAGCGGCACCTCGGCGGTGGGGATCATCCAGAGGCCGTCATGAGTGCGGAACAGATCGTCGGCGAATTTGGGCAATTGGCCGGTGCCGAAGGCGGCGGCGTCGCGCACCAGAACGGGCGGCGCCACCTCCGTATAGCCGAATTCGCCGGTATGGATGTCCAGCATGAAGGCCGCCAGGGCGCGTTCCAGCCGGGCCAGCGGGCCCTTGAGAACGACGAATCGGGCGCCCGACAGCTTGACCGCGGCAGCGAAATCCATCAGCCCCAGCCCCTCGCCCAGATCGAAATGCTCCTTGGGCTCGAAATCGAAACGGGGCGGCGTGCCCCATTGGCGGATCTCCTCGTTGTCCGTCTCGTCGGCGCCGTCGGGCACCTCGTCGGCCGCCAGATTGGGCAGCTCGGCCAGCGCCTGGTCCAGGCGCTGGCTGAACCGGCGCGCCGTTTCCTCGGCGCCGGCCTGCTCACCCTTGGAGCGCGCCACCTCTTCCATGGCCTCGGCGGCGTCGCCGCCCACGGCCTTGGCGCGGCCGATCTGGGTGGAAAGTTGGTTGCGCCGGGTCCGCAGTTCCTGGGCCCGGGTCTGGGCGGCGCGCCGTTCGCGGTCCAGCTCGATCAGCCGGGCGGCGGCCGGATCAAGCCCGCGGCGCGCCAAGCCCTTATCGAAGTCTTGCGGTTCCTCGCGGATCCATCGGATGTCGAACATGAAATTTCCCGGCCTGCCCGTTTGCCTCGGCCTGGTTCTTATAGGCAGGGCGCGGGCCGGCGGCAAGCCGCGCCTCAGGTCTGATTGAAGTCGGTTTCCTCGTCTTCCTCGTCCAGCTCGTCGTCCTCGGCCAGGCGGTCGCGTTTGCGTTCCACCCAGCGCACGGCGAGGATGGAAACCTCGTAGAGCAGGAGGATGGGCACGGCCAGGCCGATCTGGCTGATTATGTCGGGCGGCGGGAGGACCGCCGCGGCGATGAAAACCATGACCAGGGCGTATTTCCGCTTGGCCGCCAGGCCGGCCGCCGTGGCCAGCCCGGCGCGCGCCAGAAGGGTGAGCAGGATGGGCAGTTGGAAACTGACGCCGAAGGCGAAGATCAGGCCCATGACCAGGGACAGATACTCGTTGACCTTGGCCTCCAGTTGGATGGGCAGCCCACCGGCCTGGGCCGGCGTCTCGAAGCTCAGGAAGAATTGCCAGGCCAGCGGAAAAATCAAGTAATAGACCAGCGCCCCGCCCATGAAGAAAAGCACCGGGCTGAGGACCAGAT
>JADFTO010000196.1 GCA_022560215.1 Pseudomonadota bacterium
GTACTGGACCTGCCTGACGTAACCGCCCTGTCCGTAGATCAGATCGCTTTCGCCGCGCTCGTAGCCGCCGTAGAGCTCTCTGGTAACCTCGGCGTTCCGAGCCACCAAGAAACCGGGGTCGATGGTCTGGTCCTCGGGCAGGGGCTGGCTATTGCCCAAGAAGGCCGGGTCGGCCTCGGCCAGCAGGACTTCCACCGCCTGGCCGAGCCGGTATCGACGGCCCTTCCGCCTGCCCTTGAGCAGGGTTCCGGTCTTGTCCAGGACGTAATAGTCCTCGGGCAGGGACCTCATGGGCACCAGTCCGTCGGCGCCGCTTTCATCCAAGGTGACGAACAGGCCGAAGCGGGTGACGCCGTTGATCCTGCCCGAGAACCGGGCGCCGATCCGGTCGGCCAGGAAGGCCACCGAGAAACGGTCCATCGCGTCCCGTTCCGCCGCCGTTGCCCGTCGTTCCGCCGCCGACAGGGCCTGGCCCAATTCGGCCAGGTCCGGGGGATCCTTTTCCCATCCGCCGGCGCCCAGGCCCAGCCCGCCGATCAGGGCGCGGTGGACCAAGAGGTCGGCGTAACGGCGGATGGGGGAGGTGAAATGCGCATAGCGCCTGAGCGCCAGCCCGAAATGGCCGATGTTGGCGGGGCTGTATTCGGCCTGGGCCTGGCTGCGCAGCACCGCCTGGTTGACCATGGCGGCATGGGGAGTGTCCGCCACCCTGGCCAGTATCCTGTTGAAATGGGCCGCCTTCGTCCCCTGGCCCCTGGCAAGCTTCACGCCGATGCCCTTGAGCAGCTCTTTCAGGGATTCGATCCTGTCCGCCGGAGGCTCGTCGTGAATCCTGTACATGCAGGGGTGGCCCAGCTTCTCGATGGTTTCCGCGGCGGCCACGTTGGCGGCGATCATGAACTCCTCGATCAGCCTGTGGCTGTCGTAGCGGGGCCGGATCTCCACCCCCGTCACCGCGCCGCCGCCGTCCAGGACCACCCGCCTTTCGGGCAGTTCCAGTTCGAGGACGCCGCGCCGTCGCCGGGCCTCGGCCAGCGCGCCGTAGGCGCCGTAAAGGGCGTCGATCTCAGGCCGGGGAACGGCGCCGTCGCCGGCCCCGTCCCGGGCCGCCTGCACCTGGTTGTAGGTAAGCCTGGCCACCGACCGCATGAGGACGCGCCCGAAGCGGTGGCGGCGCAGAGTCCCGTCGGCGCCGATACTCATGTCCGCGACCAGGCACGGACGGTCCTCGTCCGGAACCAGGGAGCACCACCCGTTGGAGAGCTCCTGGGGCAGCATGGGCACCACCCGGTCGGGAAAATAGACCGAGTTGCCCCGCTCGCGGGCGCACCGGTCGAGGGCATCCCCGGGACGCACGTACCAGGCCACGTCGGCGATGGCGACCCTTAGCCGCCAGCCCCCGTCCCCGTCCCGTTCTGCCCATACCGCGTCGTCGAAGTCACGGGCGTCGGCCCCGTCAATGGTGACGAAGGGGACATGCCTGAGGTCATCCCGGCCACGGCCGGGGGCCGCCTCGGCGGCGGCGGCCTGGGCCAGGGCGTCGGGGCTGAATTCGGTGGGAATGTCGTGGCCATGGATGGCCATCAGGCTGAAGGAATCGGATCCTCCGTCCAGGCGCTCGATGATCCTGGCTTCCCGCGCGCCCAGGCGCCGTCCGGGCAGGATCTCGGCCCTGACCAGGTCTCCGGGCCGGGCGTCCAGGGAATTTCCGGCGGCGACGGTCAACTCGCCCCGGTAGCGGCGGTCCGTCGGCCTCAGGCGCCCCTGGGAGCCGGACCGGCCGTACAGTCCCAACACGTACCTGGGCGCGTCCGAGACGCGGCGGATGGTGCGCGCCTCGTATGAATTGCCGCCCCTGGCCTTGAGGCGGGCAAGCACCCGGTCGCCGGGACCCAATGCGGGTCGGCCGGGTCTTTCCGGCGCCATGGTGATGAGGGGAGGGGCCGCCTCGTCGTCCCAGTCCAGGGGCCGGGCGAGGAGGTCGCCGTCGTCGTCGGCGCCGGTGATGCGAAGCATGGTCACCGTGGGCAGTTTCCCGCGCCGCCGCCGGGGAGTCCCGAGCGAGCCGTCGGCCTTCATCTCGGCGAACACTTTCTTCAACTGGAGCCGATGATTTGCGCCCAGGTGGAAGGCGCGGGCAATTTCCCTTCTGCCCACCCGTTTCGGGCTTTCCCGGATGAATTCCAGGATCTCTTCCCGGGATGGAAAGGGCCTCTCCTTCGAGCCCATCAGGGAGGTGTCGTCTGCCGCCGGCGTTTGGTTTTTCCGGCGCCGGATTTTTTGCTCCCCTTGCCCCCTTTCGCCGCCTTGGCGGCCAGGATTTCGATGGCCGCCTCCATGGTCAGGCCGTCGGCGGAAGCGCCCTTGGGCAGGTTGGCGCGCAAGCTTCCGTGCTGCACGTAGGGGCCGTAGCGCCCGCCGCGCAGGGTGACCGGCTTGCCGTCGTCCGGGTGGCCGCCCAGCTTTTTGGGCTGGGACTTCTTCGGGGCCTCGGCCAGCAGGACCACGGCGCGGTTGAGGCCGATCTCCAGGACGTCGTCTTCTCCCTTCAGGGACACGTACGCGTCCCCGTGGCGGATGTAGGGTCCGTAGCGGCCTATGCCGGCGGTGATCATGTCGCCGGTCTCGGGGTGCGGGCCCACGTCCCGGGGCAGGGCCAGCAGGGCCAGGGCCATTTGCAGGTCGACCGATTCCGGGGCCATGCTTTTGGTCAGCGACGCCCGCTTCGGTTTTGTCTTTCCCTCGCCCTCGCCCAATTGAACGTAGAACCCGTACGGCCCCTTGCGCAGGGTAACCTCGAGCCCGCTTTCCGGATCCGCGCCCAAAACGCGGGGGCCGTTGACCGCCCCGGCGGCGTCGCCTTCGGCCGCCACTTCCAGGGGGCGGGTATAGCGGCAGTCGGGATAGTTGGAACACCCGATGAAGGCCCCGAACTTGCCCAGTTTCAGGCTCAGTTGGCCGTCATCGCATTGCACACAGGCGCGGGATTCGGTCCCGCCCTCGCCGAAGAAATGGGATCCCAGCAGATCGTTGAGGGCGTCCAGGACTTCCCTCCCCCTGAGGTCCTTGGTCTCGTCCACGGCGCCGATGAAGGGGCTCCAGAATTCGCGCAACACCGACTTCCAGTCGATCCGGCCGCCGGAGATGTCATCCAGCTTGTCCTCCAGGTCGGCGGTGAAGGTGTATTCCACGTAGCGGTGGAAAAAGCTGGTCAGGAAGGCGGTCACCAGACGGCCCCGGTCCTCGGGCATGAATCGCCGCTTCTCGAGGCGCACGTAGTCGCGGTCCTGGAGGACCTCGATGATGGAGGCGTAGGTGGAGGGGCGGCCGATTCCCAGTTCCTCCAGCCGCTTGACGAGACTGGCTTCGCTGAAGCGGGGCGGCGGCTGGGTGAAGTGCTGTTCCCCGTCCACTTTTTCCCTATGCAGGGCCTCGCCCTCCTTGATGTCGGGAAGGATGCGCTCCTCCTCGCCCTTGCCGTTGGCTTCGTCCCGGCCTTCCCGATAGAGCTTTTGGAAGCCGTCGAACGCCACCACCGAACCGGTGGCGCGGAAGGCCACGGCGCCGTCGTCCGATGTGATGCGGACGGCCACCTGATCGAGAACGGCGGATTCCATCTGGGAGGCCACCATGCGCTTCCAGATCAGCTCGTACAGCCGCTGCTGGTCCCTGTCCAGGTAGGCGGCCATGTCTTCCGGCGGGTGATTGAAATCGGTCGGGCGGATGGCCTCGTGGGCTTCCTGGGCGTTCTTGGCCTTGGTCTTGTAGGCGCGGGGAGACGGGGGCAGGTAGTCGGCGCCATGGCTGCCGGCGATCAGGGAGCGGCAGGCGGCAATGGCCTCGCCCGCGATCTGCACGCCGTCGGTCCGCATATAGGTGATCAAGCCAACGGTGTCGCCGCCGATGTTGACGCCCTCATAGAGCTTCTGGGCCACCTGCATGGTGCGTTTGGTGGAGAAGTGGAGCTTGCGCGCCGCTTCCTGCTGCAGGGTCGACGTGGTGAAGGGCGGCGCCGGATGGCGGCGGACCTTCTTGCGTTCCACCTGGGCGACGGCGAAGTCCCGCTCCCGGGCGGCCTCTATGGCGGCGCTGGCGGCGGCTTCGTCGGCGAGGCCCATCTTGTCCAGCTTGTTCCCCGCCACATGGGTGAGCTGGGCCGGGACCTTTTCGCCCGAGCCCGTCCGGAACAGGGCCCTGACGGTCCAGTATTCCCGGGGTTTGAAGCTTTCTACCTCCATCTCCCGTTCGCAGATCAGGCGCAGCGCCACCGACTGCACGCGCCCGGCGGAACGGCTGCCCGGCAGCTTGCGCCAGAGCACCGGGGACAAGGTAAAGCCGAACAGGTAATCCAGGGCCCGGCGGGCGAGATAGGCTTCGATGAGTTCGAAGTCCAGGTCACGGGGGTTGGCGAAGGCCTCGCGCACCGCCTTTTTGGTGATTTCGTTGAAGACCACGCGCTTGACCTTGACCCCATCGAGGACCCTGCGCTGTTCGAGGACCTCGCGCACGTGCCAGGAAATGGCCTCGCCCTCGCGGTCGGGGTCGGTGGCGAGATACAGGTATTCCGCCCCCTTGACGGCGTCGGCCATGCGCTTGACGTGCTTGAGGGACTTGGGGTCGATCTCCCATTCCATGGCGAAATCGGAGTCGGGCAGGACCGATCCGTCCTTGGCCGGCAGGTCGCGTACATGGCCGTAGCTGGCCAGCACGGTAAAGCCGGCGCCGAGATATTTCTCGATGGTCTTCGCCTTGGCGGGGGATTCGACGATGACGACGCTTGCGGCCATTTCAAGGGTGCTCACTCAGGAAGAAACGCTGTGGAATTACCATAAATGTGTTGAATTCAGTCAATCATGCGCAAGGAAAATTGATTCCCCGGATGTCTGTCGAGGCGTCCGGCAAGCTCCAATTCCAGCAGCACCGTCAGCACGACCGAAGCCGTTACTTGGCATTGGCGAATGATTTCGT
>JADFTO010000197.1 GCA_022560215.1 Pseudomonadota bacterium
CCCTCAACATTTTATATCCTTTCCCTCCTTCACCCCAATCCAGGTGGGCCCCCCCCCCCCCCCCGTGCGTCCATAACCATCACGACGGAGGGGAACCATGTCAATCGTGCTAAACTTACGCCCAGCTTATAATGCCCGACCAAAAGCCCGAGGGATGTGACGAACATCACACGATGTCTATGGTGACTTCCGAACCCAATTCCAAGCCCAGGACGGCGGCCGCGCTGCCCTGGTTGACGGAAATCTCGACCAAGCCGTTTGCGTTCCCATACCAGAAGGCATGCCCGGGTGGAACGTCGCCGAAGGTGGCCGCCCTTTCCAAGCGCCGGCCGGCGGCCAGGATGCGGGCCTCTTCGGATACGGAAGCGGCCCGGATTCCCGTCACCGCGTTTCCGAAACCGTCGACGTAGACGACCCGGGGCAGATCGTCCGGCCAATGGGGACGGCGGATTTCGCCTAAGGGGCGTTCCGTGCCCAAGGGCCATGGTTCCTTCGCCGGCTCTTCCCCGCCGGCGATCCGGGCCGCCACCGGCGCGAACAGGTCCCGCCCGTGGAACGAGGCGGAAAGGTGCTCGGGCATCCAGGTGATCTCCCACCAGCGGGCGCTACCTTCGGCGTGGCGGACGACCATTTCGAACAGGCCGTTGTCGGGTCCCACGTACCAACGCCCCCCCGCTTCCACGACCGCGGGCTTCCTCGGCCCACCGACGCCGGGATCGACCACCGAAAGGAAAACCGAACCGGGGGGAAAATCCTCCCCATAGGCCCGCAGCAGGTAGGCCGCGGCCATGGGTTCCGGCGCGTCTGTGAAAAGGTCGATAATCGGGACTCCGGGCGCCTCCTGGTGGAGGACCGCCTTGATCTGCCCCGTGTACGGCAGGCCGAAGTCGGTGAACAGGATGATCATCGGGGAAATCGGGCGGGTCCGTACCCGGGAGTCAAGGGCTTACGCTCAGGCCGCGGGCCCGCCTTCGGCCGCCGCGGCGCTCACCACCGCCGCCTTCACCTTGTCGAAGGCGCGGACTTCCAGTTGCCTGATCCGCTCGCGGCTGACGCCGTAGTGCTTGCCCAGCTCCTCGAGGGTCAACGGATCATCCGTGAGGCGGCGCTCGGTGAAGATGTGGCGCTCGCGCTCGGGCAGCGTGACCAGTGCCTGCTCCAGGTAGCGGCGGCGCAGGCCCAGCTCCTCCCCTTCGCCCGTCAGCGCCTCCGGCGAGGGCTTGGAGTCCACCAGGGTGTCCTGGAACTCAATCCCTTCATCGTCGGACAAGGGCGTGTTGAGCGAGACGTCCCTGGCCGCCAGCCGGCGGTTCATGTCGATGATCTCTTTCTCGGGCACGTCCATGGCCCGGGCGAGCTTGGTTACCTCGTCGGGCTTGAGTTCCCCGGAATCCATGATCCTCAGTTTGTTCTTGAGCTTGCGGAGAGAAAAGAACAGCTTCTTCTGGGCCGCAATGGTGCCGAGCTTCACCATGGACCAGGAACGCAGGATGTATTCCGTGATCGCCGCCCGGATCCACCACATGGCGTAGGTGGACAGCCGGAAGCCGCGTTCGGGTTCGAACTTCTTGACGGCCTTCATCAGGCCGATGTTGCCCTCGGAAACCAGGTCCGCCATGGGCAGGCCGTACCCCCGATACTTCATGGCCATCTTGGCCACCAGGCGCAGGTGGCTGGTCACCAGCTTGTGGGCGGCTTCGGTGTCGCCGTGGTCGCGCCAGCGCTGGGCCAGCATGTATTCCTCTTCCGGCTCCAGGAGGGGAAAAGTCCATACCTCGCGGAAGTAGCGCGACAGGCCCCCATCCATGGGAACAGCGGGTAATCTCAATGTGGTCATTTCAAGGTTTCTCCCAATTTCATCGCGCCGCGGGCTCGCCCGGAACAGTGGTTGGAAACAGGATCGAATCTTTCGAGCGACCCCAAGGACGAGGCCCCCCCACCGTTCGCGCATGTATCAGGAGTGATAACGCTGTCGATCACGGGCCATACCCTCCTTTTCGAAGCAATATGCCAACCGGCCCACCGTATCGGTCGGGCCTTCATAGCGACCGGCCCCAAAAGGGCACCGGACGAGAGCGATTATGTCACAAGAGAAGCGTCAAGGCAATAAATTTAGCGATTATTCAATAAATTCAAACAGTTGGTTTACAAATAACAGGATCAGACGGGCCGTTGCAGTTACCTGTTTCCGGACCACGCCTCGAAAGGCAGGCCCGCACAAGAATCGTTTCGGCGGGAAAAGAGTTTAATTCGGCTTGTCTTCGACGCCGGAGGAGAGCTGCTGGTCTTCGTCGAATTGAAAGCCCAGGTCGGGAATGGGAGGCAGATCCACGTCCTCGCCGTTCTTGATCTCCGATTCGCGTTTCTGCCGGTACATGCTGCGGATGGCGGCGTAGTAGTCGATGGACGTCTTCTTGATCTGTTCCAGTTCATCCACGAGGCCCGCATATTCGTCGATGGCGCGGGCCCCGACCAGTCCCCAGGCGATTTCATCGCGGTCGGTATTATTCAGCCACAGGCCCAAGGGGTCGAAGAAAGGATCGACGACCAGCTTGCCCACGGCGTCGCGGGGACTGGAGGGCCCGAGAAGGGGCAACACCAGATAGAACCCCTCGCCCACGCCCCAGACGCCGAGGGTCTGGCCGAAATCCTCGTCGTGTTCGGGAATTCCCATCTTTTCGGCCACATCGAACAAACCGGCGAGGCCCGCCGTGGAGTTGATGAGGAAACGCCCGGTGGTCTGGAGGGCCCTTTTCCCTTCCCCTTGCAGCACGTCGTTGGCCAGCACCACGGGACTGCTGACGTTGTCGAGAACGTTGGAGACGGCCTCGCGGACGGGCTGGGGAAGCACGTTATAGAGTTTGCTGATCGGCCTGAGCAGGATGGCGTAGAAAAATTCGTTGAAACCGAAGATGAAGCGGTTCACGGGCTCAATGGGATCGTTGACGTCGTTTTCTTCCACGGCGGCCATGTCGATGTCGGGGGCGGCCTCGTCGACGTTAAAGGCAGCCACGTCGACGGGGGCGGCAACGTCGACGCCGAAGACGGTCACGTCGGCGTCGAATCCGTCGCGATCTTCCGCCAACGCCGGCGAAACGCCAATGAGCGCGAAAGAGAGAATCAGGAGTCGGAAATAGGGATGCACGTGTTCAACGCCTCGCACGTTAAATGTCTCCCCTACGGCCCCGCCTCGTTCGATCTTCGCCGCCGCAATAAGAACCCGGGAGGCAGGAAGTTTGTTGTTGCATGAACATCTCATAGACTTTAGCCCACCATGTCAAGGTAGGCTTCGAAGGCCTCGCCCCTTCCCCGCGAGCAGTGGCAGGAATATCACAGAATCGCCCGCACCCGGCTTCCCTTGAGGCTTTTCCAACCCCATCGGCGGCGTTTCCCGACCCATGAGAGGACCCGGAATCAGGGTCCTCGGCGGGCGGCCGGCCCGGATTCGGACCGGACCCGAAATACGGAATTGTGAAAGGGACTGCCAAGCCTTAGTGTATCGACGCTTGGCGGACCCATGACCTCAAAACGAATGATCCCTCCCTCCCCCAGAACCCTCGTCGCCGGTTTGCTTCACAAGGCGTTTTTCGCGTTTTTCATCGTCTTGATCTTGAACGCCCCGGCCGACGCGGCCGAGACTCTGCCCAGGACGATCGTGGAGCGTTTTCAGGGCGATCTGCTGGCCGTCATGAAGGAAGCGGAGACCTTGGGCGTCAGGGGCCGCTACCGGCGGCTGGCGCCGGTGATCAAAAATTCCTTTCATATCTCCCTCATGATCCGGTGGGCCTCCGCCCCCTATTGGAAAGCAGCGGACGAGGATCGGCAAAACCGCCTCCACGCCGCCTTCCTGCGCATGAGCATCGCCACGCTGGCCACCCTCTTCGACGGTTATTCCGGCCAGACCTTCGTCTTCGTCGGCGAAAGCCCGGGCCCCCAACGGACCCGTATCGTCGAGACCCGGATCGTCGATCCCGATCAGTCGTTCGTGGCAATCGATTATGTGGCGAGAAAGGTCGGGGACCGCTGGTTCATCGTCGATGTGCTCTTGGACAAGGGCATCAGCGAACTGACGGTACGCCGTTCCGAATACCGGAAAGTCCTGAGGGATAAGGGCATTGACGGCCTGATCGCCACCTTGGAAGCCAAGGCGGGCCAATTGCTGATGGAATGAACAGGGCATGAAATTCCATTCCCCCGGGGCCCTGGTTCTTGCGGCATTGCTCGTCGCGCCCTTGCCCTCCCAGGCCCAACAGGCGACGGCGAGTTCCGTCATCGAAAAGTTCCACCAGACCCTGCTATCGGTGATGAAGGAAGCCGAATCCCTCGGCGTCAAGGGACGCTACGAGCGCCTGCAATCGCCCGTGACGGAGGCCTTTCATTTACCGCTGATGATCCGGGTGGCGGCGGGGAGATTCTGGAAACGGGCAAATCCGGGCCAGCGCGAGCGGCTGCTCGCCGCCTTCACGCGCATGAGCGTCGGCAATTACGCCGCCAGGTTCGACGGCTATTCGGGCCAGCGTTTCGTCACCCTCGGCGAGCGCCCGGGGCCGGGGAAGACCCGTCTCGTGGCGACCCAGATCGTCAGCCCGGGCGATGATCCCGTCGATCTCACCTATGTGATGAAGAACATCGAGAACCGCTGGCGTATAGGCGACGTCCTGTTCGACAACGCCATCAGCGAGCTCGCCGTGCGCCGGTCGGAATACCGCCGGGTGTTGAAACAAGACGGCATCGACGGCCTGATCGCCATCCTGGAGGCCAAGGCCCGGACCCTGGTGGGCAATTAGGATGGATCATATCTCCCGCGTCCTTTCCCGTCCTCAGCCCTGAGGGCTTATACCAAAGGGCGTTGAGCTTGACTCATCGCCCTTTGGCAAGCGCGACCGCGCGCCGGCGCTTATGCGCCGTGAGCCTGCGTGGCGCATGAACGCCCAGCGGTCCTTCTTAAGGGCCGCTGGTATTA
>JADFTO010000021.1 GCA_022560215.1 Pseudomonadota bacterium
GCGGCGGGGACCGCGGGGCACGGCCGGGATTCGTAAACGGGAGACCGACAGTGGACCCGCGCACCATCTTCGCCCGTGCCCACGGGGACGCCGCATGAAGACCTGGCGGGAGGCGGCGAACGTCTATCTGGACCGCCGGATGCTGGTCATCCTGTTCCTCGGGTTCTCCAGCGGCCTGCCCCTGCTGCTGGTGTTTTCCACCCTTTCCGTCTGGCTCAAGATCGAAGGCGTCTCGCTCACCGCCATCGGCCTCTTCTCCCTGGTCAGGACGCCGTATACGTTCAAGTTCCTGTGGGCGCCGGTGATCGACCGGATCACGCTGCCCGTCCTCGGCCGGCTGCTCGGCCGGCGGCGCGGCTGGGCCATCGCCACCCAGGCGGCGCTGATGGCGTCGATCGTCGCCATGGCGTCGACCAGCCCGGCGGAGAACCCCGCGGCGACCGCGTTTTTCGCCCTTCTTGTCGCCTTTTTCTCGGCCAGCCAGGACATCGTCATCGATGCCTACCGGGTGGAAATCCTGGAAGACGACCAACAGGGCGCGGGCGCCGGCACGATTGTCCTGGGCTACCGGATGGGCATGCTGACGGCGGGCGCCGGCGCCCTGTGGCTGGCCTCGGTCTTCACCTGGAACCAAGTCTACACGATCATGGGTATCGTCGTGGTGGTGGGCATGATCACCGTCCTGCTGGCGCCCGAACCCGGGACCGGCGGATCGGCGCGCTCCGCCGAGGCCGAGGAGGAACGCATCCGCGGGCACCTTGCCTCGGGCATGTCCCTCCGGTTGGCGCGTCTGCTGGCCTGGTTCTACGAGGCCGTGATCGCGCCCTTCCGCGACCTCATGACCCGCCCGGGCTGGGGCGCCATCATCCTGTTCATCATGCTGTACAAGCTGGGCGAGGCCTATCTCGGCGTCATGGCCAATCCGTTTTACGTGGAGATGGGGTTCACCACGGTCGAGATCGCCAACGTCAGCAAGGTGTTCGGCCTCGGCGCCACCATCGCCGGCGGCCTGATCGGCGGCGTCATGGTCAGCCGGCTGGGGATCATGCGGACCCTGCTGATCTGCGGCGTGCTGCAGATCGCCGGCACCCTGGTGTTCGTGCTCCAGGCCCTGGCCGGGCACAGCGTGCCCATGCTGATCGTCACCATCGCCGCGGAGAACATCACGTCGGGCATGGCCACGTCGGCCTTCGTCGCCTATCTGTCCAGCCTGTGCAGCCAAGCCTACACGGCGACCCAGTACGCGCTGTTGAGCTCCTTCATGGCCTTCGCCCGGGACGTGCTGTCGGCGTCGGCCGGGTGGATGGCCGAGTCCCTGGGCTGGGTCGGCTTTTTCCTGTTCAGCGCCGCGGCCGCCGTGCCCGGTCTTCTCGTGCTGCTGTGGCTGATGCGCCGGTTCCCGCCCGAACCCGCGGCCGCCGGCGGCCGATAAGGGAGAACCGCCATGACCGGAAGAATGAGCATCGTCGATGGCGACATCACCCGGCTCCGGGTGGGCGCCATCGTCAATGCCGCCAAGGAAAGCCTGCTCGGCGGCGGCGGGGTCGACGGCGCCATCCACGCCGCCGCCGGGCCGGAGCTCTTGGCCGAGTGCCGGACCATCGGCGGCTGCCCCACGGGCGAGGCCCGGATAACCGGGGGCTATCGCCTCGCCGCCAGGCACGTGATCCACACGGTGGGCCCGGTCTGGCACGGCGGCGGCCGGGACGAAGAGGCCCTGCTCGCCGGTTGTTACCGGAACTCGCTGGCCCTGGCCCGGGACAACGGCGTCAGCACCATCGCCTTCCCCGCCATCAGCACCGGGGTTTACCGTTTCCCAGCCATCCGCGCCGCCGACATCGCGGCCCGCACGGTGGCGGATTTCCTGGCCCAAAACGGCCTGCCGGAATCCGTGCTCTTCTGCTGCTTCGGCCGGGCCTCGGCGGACGCCCACCGGGCGGCGCTTAAGGCACTTGCCTAAACGATCCGCATGAGGACGGTGAACAGGAACGCCGCCAGCAACGCCGCCGCCGGCACGGTGATCACCCAGGCGCCGGCGATGGTGAACAGGTACTTGCGGCGGACCAGCCGGCGCTTGTAGTTCCGGGGCCAGTTGGTAAGGAGCTCGCGGTAGAATCCCACCCCGAACACGGCGCCGACGGCGATGTGGGTGGAGCTCACCGGCAGGCCCATGACCGACGCGATGATCACCGTGATGGCGGCGGCCAGCGCGACGCAGAAGGCGCGGACCGGATTGAGGGTGGTGATCTGCTCGCCGACGGTGCGGATGAGCTTTGGCCCGTAGAGCCCGAGCCCCACCGATATGCCGATGGCGCCGATGACGATCACCCACAAGGGAATCCCGACCTCGGTGGAAATGCCGCCCGCCGACAGGGTGCCGACGATGGCGGCCAGGGGCCCGATGGCGTTGGCCACGTCGTTGGCCCCGTGGGCGAACGACAGCAGCGCCGCCGAACAGATCAGGGGCACCACGAACAGGCCCCTGACCCGGTAGCGGTCGTTGGCCATGGTCAGTGAACGCTTCAGCACCATGAACCTGGACAGGACGTAGGCGCCGGCGAACGCGGCCCCGCCGACGAGCAGGACCAGGCCCGGGCCGGGGCGCCATATCTTCTTGAACCCCTTCATGGCCAGGTACATGGAAAAGACCGACGCCATGACCGCGACCAGCACGGGCACCCAGCGCCTGGCGGCGGCCACCATGTCTTCCTTGGCGAAGATGGTGAATTTGATGAAGGCCAGGAAGAGCGCCGCGATGACCCCCCCCATGAGCGGCGAGATCACCCAGCTGGCGGTGATCATGGACATGGTTCCCCAGTCGACGGCGCCGAAGCCGGTGGCCGCGATCCCCGCCCCCATGACCCCGCCGACGATGGCATGGGTGGTGGAGATGGGGGCCCCGATGTAGGTGGCGAGGTTAAGCCACAAGGCCGCCGCCAGCAGGGCCGACATCATCGCCCAGACGAAGGTCATGTCGTCTGGCATCAGGGAGGGATCGATGATTCCCTTACTAATGGTGTCGACCACGTCGCCGCCGGCCAGGATGGCGCCCGCCGCCTCGAACACGGTGGCGATGAGGAGCGCGCCCGCCATGGTCAGGGCCTTGGAGCCGACCGCGGGGCCGACGTTGTTGGCGACGTCGTTGGCGCCGATGTTCAAGGCCATGTAGCCGCCGATGACGGCGGCGGCGATGATGATGGCGCCGTTATCGAAGGGGATGTCCTGAAGGGAAGCGAAGACGGCGGCCAAGAGAAGGAACCCGGCGCCGATTCCGAACTTCAGCATGCCCCGTTCTCCCAGCGCGGTGGCCCAGGACGGCCGGCCGTTCACGATAGCGGATTTTCCGTCCAGGGAAGGGGTGCCCATCAAGAGCGCTTGGACACTGTGGACGATTCCCGATCCACTTTTCATGGGCCCCCTTTGACTTTAGATTTGCACCTAATTCAAGACTGGTTTTTCAGGCACCCCCGTGGTAATCTCCGAGGTTCGATCAGGGGCCCGGGTGAGATTTCGCCCGGGCGCTTTTTTATGGCCGCGTCCGGGGCTCCCGCTTCCCATTCGGGGACCCCGTCCTGCGGCGTTAAGTTCAGGTTATGGCGTCGTGGGCGGCGAGCGCCGCCATGTTCACCAGGTCGGTGACGGTGACGCCCATGGGCACGATCTGCGCCGGATGGGTGAGCCCGATCAGGAGCGGGCCGATAAGGGTGCCGCCGCCCAGCTTGTGCACGAGTTGCGGGGCGATGGAGGCGGCGTTGAGGCCGGGCATGATGAGCACGTTGGCCGGCCCGGAAAGCCGGCAGAAGGGATAGACCCTGGCCATGAGGTCCGAATCCAGGGCGACTTCGGCGTTCATTTCGCCGTCGAACTCGAAGTCCACGTCCATGGCCTCCAGGCGGGCGACGGCGTCCCGCACGATGCGGGACTTTTCCGCCATGGGGTGGCCGAAGTTGGAAAAGGACAACAGCGCCACCCTCGGTTCGTGGCCCAGCTGGCGGACCTTGGCGGCGGTCTTGACGGTGGTGTCGGCGATCATGTCCGGGTCCGGGGTGACGTTGACCGCGGTGTCGGCGATGAACACCGTCCTGCCCCGGTTCACCATCAGGGTCAGGCCGATGATATGGCCGCCCTCGGCGAGCGCCATGGAGATGTCTTCCAGGGCCACGTGGTAGGTCCGCGTCAGGCCGGTGACCATGGCGTCGGCGTCGCCGCAGGCGACCATGCAGGCGGCGAAGACGTTGCGCTCCCTGAGGATCATGCGCCGGCAGTCGCGGTGGAGCGCCCCCCGGCGCTGCAGCTTCTCATACAGGTATTCGGTGTAGGCGTCGGTGGAGGAACTGAGGGCGGCGTTGTCGATCTCCAGCCCGTCCGCCATGGTCAGGCCCAGGGTGTCCATGGAGTCCCGGATGCGGTCCTCGCGGCCGACCAGCACCGGCGTCCCGTAGCCCGCGTTGCGGAAGGCGACGGCCGCCCGGATGCTCTTTTCCTCCTCGCCCTCGGCGAACACCACCCGCTTGGGATTGTTGCGCACCCGCTCGAAGATGGCCTGCAGGCTTCCCGCCGTCGGGTCCAGGCGGGCGGCGAGCTCATTGGCGTAGGACTCCATGTCGATGATGGGCTTGCGGGCGACGCCCGAATCCATGGCCGCCTTGGCCACGGCCTGGGGCACCGCCACGATGAGCCGGGGATCGAAGGGCGCGGGGATGATGTAGTCGGGTCCGAAGCGCAGGTGCAGGCCCGAATAGGCGGCGGCCACTTCGTCGGGCACGTCCTCCCTCGCCAGTTCGGCCAGGGCCCGGGCGGCGGCCATCTTCATGGCGTCGTTGATGGTGCTGGCGCGCACGTCCAGGGCGCCCCGGAAGATGTAGGGAAAGCCGAGCACGTTGTTGATCTGGTTGGGGTAGTCGGAACGCCCCGTGGCGATGATGGCGTCGTCGCGCACCGCCTTCACGTCTTCGGGCGTGATCTCCGGGTCCGGGTTGGCCATGGCGAACACGATGGGCTTGTCGGCCATGGACTTCACCATCTCCCGGGTGACGGCGTCCTTGACCGACAGGCCCATGAAGACGTCCGCGCCCTCCATCGCCTCGGCCAGGGTGCGCTTGGTCGTGTCGGCGGCATGGGCCGACTTCCACTGGTTCATGCCCTCCTCGCGGCCCTGGTAGATGACGCCCTTGGAATCGCAAAGGATCACGTTTTCGGACTTGACGCCGATGGCCTTGATGAGTTCGGCGCAGGCGATGGCGCCGGCCCCGGCCCCGTTGAAGACCACGGTGACGTCGTCGAAGGACCTGCCCGTCAGGTCGAGCGCGTTGATGAAGCCGGCGAGGGTGATGACGGCGGTGCCGTGCTGGTCGTCGTGGAACACGGGAATGTCCATGGCCTCGCGGAGCCGCTGCTCGATGATGAAGCATTCGGGCGCCTTGATGTCTTCCAGGTTGATGCCTCCGAAGGCGCAGCCCAGGAGGCGCACGCAGTTGACGAACTCATCCACGTCGCGGGTGTCTACCTCGAGCGCGATGCCGTCGATGTCGGCGAAACGCTTGAACAGGACCGCCTTGCCTTCCATCACCGGCTTGGCGGCCTGGGCGCCCAAGTCGCCGAGGCCGAGGACGGCCGTGCCGTTGGTGACCACGGCCACGAGATTGCCCTTGGCCGTCAGGTCGTAGGCCAGGTCCGGGTTGCGGGCGATCTCGAGACAGGGCGCGGCGACCCCGGGCGAGTAGGCGAGCGACAGGTCGCGCTGGGTGATCAGGGGCTTGGTGGCGTGTATCTCGAACTTGCCCGGCCGACCCGAGGCGTGCATGAGCAGCGCTTCGCGGTCGAGAATCCGTTTTTTCTTGTCGTTCATGTCTTGGAGATCCCAGTAATATCTAATGGATGTGGATGTGAACGTTGACGCCGCCGTTTTGCTCGAGGATGGCCGTGGCGGCGCGTTCCCTTTCCTCGTCGGGGGTGCGCACCCAGAGGATGACGCTGCCCGCCTCGAGGGAGCGGGCGAAGTCCTCGGTGTGGGGGGTGGAGGTCACCTCGTCGAGGATTTCCTTGACGGCGACGCCGCCGACGGCGGCGCCGATGATGCCGGCGATGGTGGCCGACACCGTGCCGCCGACGAGCAGGATGGCGCCGGACGCCACCAGCGGGCCTTCGTACTTCAGCTCTCCCACCAGCGCCGTCAGAACGTCCTTCCAGGGGTTGCCCGGCTCGCCCGCGGCGTCGATTGATTCGTGGGAGCCGAGCACGCTCAGGTCGGCGCGCTCGAAGCCCGTCCCCTTGAGGGCCTCGATGGCGGCCTCGAAGCTATCCCGGTCGGCGAACAGGCCGACGGCCTCCCGGTTTTCGCCCTGCGAGGTCTCGTTCACGCCATCCCCCTGTCGATGCAAAAATTCCGGCATCCATCATAACGTGATTCATGGCCCCCCACGCAACGGCTATGCTAAAGTCGCGTCCCGTGAACCGTCCCAGGAATAACACTGCCCGCCAGGGGGGCCAGGACGTAACCCCCATGATGGTCCAGTATCTGGCCATCAAGGAGGAGCACCCCGATAGCCTGCTCTTCTACCGCATGGGGGATTTCTACGAGCTGTTCTTCGACGACGCGGTGACGGCGGCCCGCACGCTCGACATTACCCTCACCAAGAGGGGCAAGCACTTAGGATCGGACATCCCCATGTGCGGGGTGCCGGTGCACAGCCACGAATCCTACCTGGCCAGGCTGATCCGCCGCGGTTTCCGGGTCGCCGTCTGCGAACAGACCGAGGACCCAGCGGTTGCCAGGAAGCGCGGGGGCAAGGCGCTGGTCAGGCGCGAGGTGGTGCGCGTCATCACGTCGGGCACCCTGACCGAGGACACCCTGCTGGACGGCCGCCGCCACAACTTTCTCGCCGCCCTGGCCGAGGCCGGCGGCGAGCTGGGGCTGTCGTGGATCGACGTCTCCACCGGCGTCTTCCAGTGCCAGCCGATGGCGGCAGGCGACGTGGCCGCCGCCCTGGCCCGCCTGGAGGCGGGTGAGGTACTGGTTTCCGAGGGACTCCTCGGCAAGCCGGAACTGGACGGGGTGTGGGCCGAATGGGAGGACCGCGTCACCGACCTGCCGGCCTCCCGCTTCGACAGCGAAGGCGGCCGGCGCCGTTTGCAGTCCCTCTACGGGGTCGGGACCATGGACGGGTTCGGCGCCTTCTCCCGGGCCGAGATGGCGGCGGCCGGCGCCCTGGTTGAGTACGTGGAGCTGACCCAGAAGGGGCGGCTGCCGAGGATCGACCGGCTGGCCCGCCTGGGCCCGGTGATGGAGATCGACGCCGCCACCCGGCGCAACCTGGAATTCACCCGCACCCTGGCGGGCGAGCGTCCGGGCAGCCTGCTCAGCATCATCGACCGCACCATGAGCGGGGCCGGGGCCAGGCTGCTGGCCGCCCGCCTGGCGGCGCCCCTGACCGACGCCGCCGCCATCGCCGGACGCCTCGATGCGGTCGGCTTTTTCGTCGGCGGGGAACGGGCGAGGGAGGACTTGCGCCGGCTCCTGAAAGGCTGCCCGGACGTGGAGCGCGCGCTGTCGCGGCTCACCCTCGGACGCGGCGGCCCCCGCGACCTGGCCGTCGTCCGCGACGGCCTGGCGCTGGCCGCCGAGATGGCGGGCGCCCTCGAGGACGGCGGGCTTGCCGGGCTCCCGGCGGGCGTGGCCGAATGCATTACCTGCCTCGGCCCCCATGACGAGCTGGTGGATTCGCTCTCCCGCGCCCTCGGCCCGGACCTGCCCGTCCACGCCCGGGACGGGGGCTTCATCGCCCCGGGATACGCGCCCGAGATGGACGAGCTGCGCGCGCTTCGCGACGAAAGCCGGCGCCTGATCGCCAATCTCCAAAGCCGTTACGCTACCGAAACATCAATCCAGTCCCTGAAGATTCGCCACAACAACGTGCTCGGCTATTTTATCGAGGTGCCGGCGAGGCAGGCCGACAAGGTGCCGGCGGGCGCGGCAGGCCCGTTCATCCACCGCCAGACCATGTCCAACGCGGTGCGCTTCACGACCGTCGAGCTGGGGGAGCTGGAATCGAGCATCGCCCGGGCCGCCGACAGGGCATTGGCCCTTGAGCTCGAGATGTTCGAGGCGCTCACCGGCGAGGTCACCGGGCGGGCGCCCGGGGTGGCGGCGGCGGCGCACGCCATGGCGGAGCTGGACGTGGCTTCGGCCCTGGCCTTGCTGGCGGTGGAGCGGCGCTATTGCCGGCCCCTGGTGGAAGATAGTTACGATTTCGAAATAAACGCCGGGCGGCACCCGGTGGTGGAGGCGGCCCTGGAGCAAGGCGGCGATGGCGCCTTCGTCGCCAACGACTGCGCACTCGCGCCCGATCGCCGGCTGTGGCTGCTCACCGGGCCCAACATGGCGGGAAAGAGCACGTTCCTGCGCCAGAACGCGCTCATCGCCGTGCTCGCCCAGATGGGGTCCTACGTGCCCGCGGAGTCCGCCCGCATCGGCATGGTGGACCGCCTGTTTTCCCGGGTGGGGGCGGCCGACGACCTGGCGCGGGGGCGTTCCACGTTCATGGTGGAGATGGTGGAGACGGCGGCCATCCTCAATCAGGCGGGTCCCCGGTCCCTGGTGATATTAGATGAGATCGGCCGCGGCACCGCCACTTTCGACGGCCTCTCCATCGCCTGGGCGGTGGTGGAGAACCTGATCAGGGTGAACCGCAGCCGGGCGCTCTTCGCCACCCACTATCACGAACTCACGTCGATCGGGCTGGACGGCCTCGCCTGCTACACCATGCGGGTGAAGGAATGGCGGGGCGACGTGGTCTTCCTGCACGAAGTGACCCCCGGCGCCGCCGACCGCTCCTACGGTATCCACGTGGGGAAGCTGGCGGGCCTCCCTCCGGAGGTCGTGGCAAGGGCGGAACAAGTCTTGCAAACCCTTGAAAAAGGGGAACAAACCGCCGGCCTGGCCGGGCTCGCCGACGATTTGCCCCTGTTCGCTTCCAGCACCGGTCCCGGCCCCCTGGAGGAGGCCCTGGCCGGCATCGACGCCGACTCCCTGACGCCGAAGCAGGCCCTGGAACTGGTCTACCGCCTCAAGGCCCTGGCGGCGGGTGAAAAGGACTAGCCTTCGATCACCCGTTCGGCGCCGATAAAGCGGGACAGAAGCAAGAGCCCCGCGGCGTGGCACTCGGGGCCGCCGTGGCTGGCGCAGTCGGCGGCCAGGACCAGGGGCTCCAGGCCCGCCTCGAACAGGTCCACGGCCGATTTGAGCACGCAGGTGTCGGTGGCGATCCCGCACAGGTGAACCCGCTCCACGCCATATTGTTTCAGTTCCGTAATGAAATCGCCGGTGGCGCAGGTATAGGTGCTTTTGTCCATGATCCTGGCGCCGTCCCGGGGCGCGAAGGCAAGCTCGGCGTCGGCGGAGCCCGGCGCGAACCGGGGCCAGCCCAGGAGGCGGCGGTGCGGGGACCCGGGGGGATTGACGAAGCGGGTGACGATGACGCGCTCGAACTCCTCCTGCCGGGCCTCCACCCGGGCCGGGACGTGCCCGGTCCATTGGTTGATGAAGCCTTTTTGCACGTCGATGATGATCAGGCAGCTCATGCCCCGCCCCGCGGGCGCCCTTTATTTCGCCGGCGCCAGCCCATATAACTGGTTAATCGATCGTAGGCGATAACACCGGGAAGGGGAAATGACGATCCCCAAACGGCGCCGCATCATCGACCGCAAGGCCCTCGGCGCCGGGCTGGCGGACCTGGCCGCGGGCTCCGCCTCCGACGGCAAGGTCCTGGAGCTGCTGAAGGACGTCCTCGCCGGCGGCCGCGCCGAAGTGCGCCGCCGCTTCGAGAGCGAGTCCGCGACGGGTGCGGACGTGGTCGCCGCCAATTCCTTCCTCATGGACCAGCTGCTGCGCTCCCTCCATGATTTCGCCGCCACCCACGTCTATCCCCTGGCCAATCCGACCCCGGGAGAACAGCTTTCCATCGTCGCCACCGGTGGCTACGGCCGTGGCGAAATGGCTCCCTATTCGGACATCGACCTGTTGTTCCTGGTCCCCTACAAGCGCACCCCGCACACCGAGCAGATCGTCGAGTACATGCTCTACCTGCTCTGGGATTTGGGCCTCAAGGTGGGCCATGCGACGCGCTCCATCAACGACTGCATACGCCAGGCCGAGGCCGACCTGACCATCCGCACCAGTCTGCTCGAGGCCCGCTGGCTGACCGGCGACAAGGAGCTTTTCAACCAGTTCCAGCACCGCTTCTCCGCCGATGTGGTGTCCCGGGGCGGCACCAATTTCGTCGAGGCCAAGCTCGCCGAGCGGGACGACCGCCACCGGCGCATGGGCTCCACACGCTATCTGCTCGAGCCCAACGTGAAGGAGGGCAAGGGGGGGCTGCGCGACCTCCAGACCCTGTTCTGGATCGCCAATTATCTCTACCGGGTCGACGACGTGGCCGGCCTGGTGGATGAGGGCGTGCTGACGGCCGGGGACGCTGACGTGTTCACCAAGGCCCAGGATTTCCTGTGGACGGTGCGCTGCCACCTCCATTACCTGGCCGGCCGCGCCGAGGAGCGCCTTACCTTCGACGTCCAGGCCACCATCGCCAAGCGCATGGACTACGGCGACGGCGCCGAGGCCCGGGGCGTCGAGCGCTTCATGAAGGATTACTACCTGGTGGCCAAGGACGTGGGCGACCTGACCCGGGTGCTGTGCGCCGTTCTCGAGGACCGGCACAAGAAGAGCCGGGGCCGGTTCCGCCTGCCCTCCTTCTCGTTCCGAAAGCGAAACATCAACGGCTTCGTCCAGGAAGGGGGCCGTCTCACCGTCGAGGACCCGGGCGATTTCGGCGCCCACCCGGCGCGCCTCATCGGTCTTTTCCGCGAGGCCCAGCGGCACGGCCTCGACATCCATCCGGAAGCCCTGCGCCTGGTCACCCAGAACCTGGACCTGATCGACGACGCGTTGCGCGCCGATGCGGAAGCCAACCGCCTGTTCATGGACATCCTGACCGCCGGCGAGGACCCGGAAACCGCCCTCAAGCGCCTCAACGAGGCCGGCGTCTTCGGCCGCTTCATTCCCGAATTCGGCCGCGTCGTCGCCCAGATGCAGTACGACATGTACCACGTCTACACGGTCGACGAGCACACCATCCGGGCCATCGGCATCCTGCACGGCATCGAGACCGGCGCCCTGGCCGAGGACCATCCCGTGTCCTGCTCGGTGATCGGCGAGGTGCAGTCGCTCAGGGTGCTCTACCTGGCGCTGCTGCTCCACGACATCGCCAAGGGCCGGGGCGGCGACCACTCCGAGATCGGCGCCGGCATCGCCCTGGATGTGGCGTCCCGCCTGGGGTTGAACGAGTGGGAATCGGAGGCCGTGTCCTGGCTCGTCCGCCACCACCTCCTGATGAGCAACACCGCCTTCAAGCGCGACGTGGACGACCCCATGACCGTCGCCGACTTCGTCCGCGTGGTGCAGTCACCGGAACGGCTGCGCCTTCTGCTGATCCTGACGGTGGCGGACATCCGCGCCGTCGGTCCCGGGGTCTGGAACGGCTGGAAGGCGGGCCTGCTGCGCGAGCTCTATTGGCGCTCCCAGGAGGCGTTGGCGGGCGGCCTGCCCGAGGACCGCCGCCCCGCCCGCGTGGAAAAGGTCAAGGAGAGCCTGCGTCCCAGGCTCGCGGGCTGGAGCGAGGAACAAGTGGAGACACATTTCGCGCTGGGCAACGACAGCTACTGGCTGACCTTCGAGGCGGACACGCTGCTCCACCACGCCGGCCTCATCAGGAAGGCGGAGGAAGAGGGCCTGAAGCTGCACATCGAGACCACCGTCGAGCGCTCCCGGGACGTCACCCGCCTCGTCGTCTACGCGCCGGATCACCCCGGCCTGTTCGCCCAGATCGCGGGCGCCATGGCCCTCAGCGGGGCCTCGGTGGTGGACGCCAGGATCGTCACGCTCAACGACGGCATGGCCCTGGATACCTTCTGGATCCAGGATTCCCGGGGCGGCGCCTTCAGCGGAAAGGGCCGCCTCGACAAGCTGCGCCGGCGAATCGGGGACGCGCTCTCGGGACGCCTGCTGCCGGCGCGGGAGCTGGACGCGGTGCGCCGCCGCGCCATCCCCAGCCGCACCCGGGTCTTCCAAGTGCCGCCGGGCGTCATCATCGACAACAAGGCCAGCGCCAGCCACACGGTCATCGAGGTCAACGGCCGCGACCGGCCGGGGTTTCTCCACGACGTCACCGCCCGGCTCACCGGGTTCGGGCTGCAGATCGCCAGCGCCCATGTTTCCACCTACGGCGAGCGGGTGGTGGACGTGTTCTACGTCAAGGATGTCTTCGGCTCGAAGATCGAGAGCGACGACAAGCTCAAGGACATCCATGACGGCCTGCTCCAGGCCATCGGCGGGGACCGGGAAGCGGCGCCGGGGAAGGACGCGGCGGCGGAGTGAGGCAACCCGCCGCCGGGGGCCGGGGGCCGGGCAGGATGCCGACGGCCTGCCGGCAGCCTTTTTCCGGCCACGGTTTTAAGGCTACATAGGGGGCCATGAACTTCCTCAGGTCCACCGCCACCATCGGCGGCTTCACCCTGATCAGCCGTATCCTCGGTTTCGTGCGCGACATCCTCATCGCCGCCATCCTGGGCGCCGGCCCCGTGGCCGACGCCTTCTTCGTCGCCTTCAAGTTGCCCAACCTGTTCCGCCGGCTGTTCGCCGAGGGCGCCTTCAACGCCGCCTTCGTGCCGCTGTTCTCGGGCATCCTGGAGAGCGAGGGCAGGGAAGAAGCCCGCGCCTTCGCGGCCCAGGCCCTGGCCGTCCTCTTCTGGGCCCTGCTCGCCTTCGTCGCGGTGATCGAGATGGCCATGCCCCTGGTCATGATCGGCTTCGCGCCGGGATTCGTCGCCGACCCGGCCAAGTTCGACCTCGCGGTCCTGCTCACGCGGATCACGTTTCCCTACCTATTGTTCATATCCCTGGTCTCCCTGATGGCCGGGGTGTTGAACTCGCTGGGCCGGTTCTGGGCCGCGGCGGCGACGCCCATCGTGCTCAACCTGTGCCTGATCGGCGCCCTGCTCGGCCTGGCAAGAGTGCTCGAGACCCCCGCCCACGCCCTGGCCTGGGGGGTGGCCGGGGCCGGGCTGGCGCAATTCGCCTGGCTGCTCGCGCACTTGCGCCGGGCGGGGATGAGGCTCGGCTTCCGGCGGCCCAGGCTGACGCCCAAGGTGCGGCTCCTGGTGCGGCGTATCATCCCGGTGGCCGTCGGCGCCGGGATCTATCAGATCAACCTGTTGATCGACACCATCATCGCTTCCTTTTTGCCGGCGGGTTCCATCTCGTATCTGTTCTACGCCGACCGGGTGAACCAGTTGCCCCTGGGCGTGGTCGGCGTGGCCGTGGGGACGGCGCTGCTGCCCATGCTTTCCCGCCAGGTAGAGGGCGCCAACCCGGCCGCCGCCGTCGACAGCCAGAACAGGGCGCTGGAGTTCTCCTTCCTGCTCACCCTGCCGGCCGCCGCCGCCCTGATGGTGATCGCCGAGCCGGTGATCGGCGTCCTCTTCGAGCGCGGCCAGTTCGCCCTGCCCCAGGTCCAGGCCACGGCGGCGGCGCTGGCCGTCTACGCCACGGGGCTGCCGGCCTACGTGCTGGTGAAGACCCTGACGCCCGGCTTCTTCGCCCGCCAGGACACGGCGACCCCGGTCAAGGTGGCGGCCGTCTGCATGGCCACGAACCTGATCCTCAACTTGCTCCTCATGGGCCCCCTCCTGCACGTCGGCATCGCGCTGGCAACATCCCTCTCGGCCTGGCTCAACGCCGGGCTGCTGGCCTGGATTCTGAAGCGACGGGGGTTTCTCGTCCCGGACCGCCGCCTGCGCCATCGCCTGCCGCGCATGGTGGCGGCCAGCGCCGGCATGGCGGCGCTGCTCTTGGCCGCCACCTGGGCCCTGGAAGGGGCTTGGTCCGGGCCCGAGGGGCTGCGCATCGGGGCGCTGGCGATCCTGGTAGTGGGCGGGTTCGTGTCCTACGCGGCGCTGGTCCAGCTCACCGGCGCCGGCGCCTATGGCGACATCCGGCGGCTGCTCCGGGGCTGACCTTGACCGTCCCCCGGGGAGGCGCCATAACTCCGCCCCGCTAAGGCCGGAAGGGGCGGACCATGAAACGCATTTTCTCCGGCGTGCAGCCGACGGGGAACCTGCACCTGGGCAATTACCTGGGCGCCCTCCGCAACTGGGTGCGTCTGCAGGACGATTACGACTGCCTGTTCTGCGTGGTCGACCTGCACGCCATCACCACCTGGCAGGAGCCGGGCGAGCTCGCCACCAACACCCGCGAGGTGACCGCCGGCATGCTGGCCGCGGGACTGGACCCGAAATCCAACATCATCTTCAACCAGAGCCAGGTTTCGGGACACGCGGAACTGGCCTGGATATTCAATTGCGTGGCCCGCCTGGGCTGGCTCAACCGCATGACCCAGTTCAAGGAAAAGGCGGGCAAGAGCCGGGAGAACGCGTCGGTGGGCCTGTTCGTCTATCCCGACCTGATGGCCGCCGACATCCTGCTCTACAAGGCCACCCACGTTCCCGTGGGCGATGACCAGAAACAGCACCTGGAGCTCACCCGCGACATCGCGAACAAGTTCAACAACGACTTCAAGGTGGATTTCTTCCCCACCGTCGAGCCCCTGATCTTCGGCGCCGGGACCCGCATCATGTCCCTTCGCGACGGGACTAAGAAGATGAGCAAGTCGGACCCGTCCGACAATTCCCGCATCAACATGACCGACGGCACCGACGCCATCGCCCGCAAGATCCGGCGGGCGAAGACCGACCCCCATCCCCTTCCGGCGAGCCCGGCGGAGTTCGACGACAGGCCCGAGGCCGCCAACCTGATGGGCCTCTTCGCGGCCCTTTCCGAGACCTCAATCGAGGAGGTCTGCGGGCGTTACGGGGGGGGCCTGTTTTCCACCTTCAAGGGGGACCTGGCCGACCTGGCGGTGGCCCGGCTCGGCCCCATCCAGGACGAGATGCGGCGCCTGAAGGAGGCGCCTGATTACGTGGACCAGGTGCTGGGCGACGGCGCCCGGCGGGCCCGCGAGCTCGCCCAGCCGACCCTGGACGAAATCCAGGACATCGTCGGATTCCTGAGGCCCTGAGGGCGGCGCGCCGGCAAAAAGCGCCTTTGAAGGTCCCGGAGCGCTATCCGTCTAGCCCGATAGCGCTCTTGCCCCGGGCCCCCTCCCCTGGTTCCGTGGCGGACTTGCAACAGGGGGCTGAAAAAATCGCGAATGGCGGGGTTGCGATATGGCTTTTAACTTTCCTTTAGTCTATGAGAGCCCTCGAGCTGGCCAGGCTCCCCTGCGCGTGGTTTCAGTCGCAGGGGGGGGCGCCATGGGGACGATGTGACCCGAATCCTGGGGACGAACACCGGAAACGCAGGACGAATCTTGATCGGGATGACTGCTGACAGAACCGGCGCCTTGGTCTCCGGCATCACGCGCTTCGAGGGCGCCTCGCTGGCTCTTGTGGGGGCCCTGGTGGCGGCCCTGGTGACGGTGAGCCTTATCCATCCCCGAGGCCATCCCCGAGGCCCGGTCTTGCCGGCGGCCAGGGTGCCGATCGACATTGCCAA
Organism: Pseudomonadota bacterium; assembly: GCA_022560215.1. GTDB lineage: Bacteria > Pseudomonadota > Alphaproteobacteria > Rhodospirillales > 2-02-FULL-58-16 > JADFTO01. The sequence continues at coordinate 15,605 of JADFTO010000021.1, forward strand.
GCCCTCGCCGCCCGTGGCCATCCCCGGCGCCGACGCCCAGCCGCTCCATTCCGCGGGCAGTCTGCTGGCCAGCTTCCGGCGCCTGGGCTACGACCTGGAGAAGGTCGGGACCGGGGACGGGCGGGTGCCTCCCTATTTCCTCTCCAGGATGCCGGTGGACCTGGGCCAAGTCCCTGATGTCAAGGTGCGCAAGGCGGTTTTCCTGCAGGCCATCCTGCCCCTGATCCTGCAAGTCAACGAGGAAATCCTCGCCGAGCGCCGGCGGCTGGACGGCCTCCGGGCCCGGCTGCGGTCGGGGTTGAGCCTGGGCCAAGTCGACCAGTTGTGGCTGGCCGTGATGGCCGAACGGTACGGGGAGAACCGGATCGACGAATTGTCGCTCCGGGTCGACATCATCCCGCCGTCGCTGGCCCTGGCCCAAGCGGCGGAGGAAACCGGCTGGGGCACGTCGCGCTTCGTGCGCCAGGGCAACGCCATCTTCGGGCAAAGGACCTATTCGAAGGAAGGGGACATGGTGCCCCTGCGCCGGGACGAGGGCAGGAACCACAGGGTCAAGGCCTTCAACAGCCTGCTCGATTCGGTTCACTCCTACGCCCTGACCCTCAACAGTCACTGGGCCTACGGGGGATTCCGCCGGGCCCGGGCGGCCATGCGGAAAGAGGGCGCGCCCCTGGACGGCTCGGACCTCGCCGGGCACCTGATGCGCTATTCCGAGCGCGGCGAGGCCTACGTGAAGACCATCCGCGTCATCATTTCCGTCAACAAGCTGGGACGCCTGGACGGCGCCCGCCTCGCTCCCGGCCGGCCCTCGATCTGAGGGACGGGCAAACTCCCGGATATCATTCGGCCACGTAGAACTGGCGGCCCAGCCAGCGCCAGCGCCCGGACTCCGTCGGCAGGGTGCAGTTGAGCCGGGAGCGCCCCTTGGGCAGGGGCTTGGTCATGCGCACCTCTATGCGGGTTCCGCCCAGCCGCTCCACCCTCACCTTGCCCTCGTGGGAGGCGAAGCACGCGAGCCTGTCCAGGCCGCCGACGCCTTCTTGGACCGTGAACCCGACGGCGGGCGGGTTGTTGCCGGCGATCAGGGGGTCTTCGGGAGCCACGTCGCCGACGGGCAGGGGCAGGGTGTTGACCACGCGCCGGAAGCGGGCCACGTCCCCGTACTTTTCGTTCAAGGAGAACCGCGGCAGGTAGAGGAAGTCGCTGGCCCCGCCGATGGCGCCCGAATGCTGGCCGAAGGCGGCGGCGAATCCCGCCTCGCGGACCAGGCCGATGACCGCCAGGCTGGCTTCGCCGTAAGGGTACGCGAACAGCCGGGGGCGCCGGCCCAGTTCGCCGCCGAAGCGGGCGGCGGCCTTTTCCAGCTCGCGGGCGTTCAGGGACGCCTCGCCGCCGGCCATGTGCGGATGGGTGACGGAATGATGGCCGATGGCGACCCCGGCCGCCGCCATCTCGCGGATCTGGTCCCAGGTCATCATGCCGGCCACGCCCTTGTCCACCGGGTCGGTGGCGACGAAAACGGTGAACGGGAAACCGGCCCGCCTCAGGCGCGGCCAGGCTTCCCGGTAAACGGACGCATAGGCGTCGTCGATGGTGATGCCGACGGCATGGTCGGGCAGGGGGCCGCCCCGTTTCAGGGCGTCGATGATGTCGGCGACGGGCAGCACGCGGTAGGGGCCGCTCTTGAGTTCCTCTATGTGGGCCTCGAACTGCTCGATGGTGATGTTGGTGGACGGGTAGCGGGACTCCCCGAACCGGTGGTACATGAGGACCACCGCCCCGGTGTCGGAGGCGGCCCAGGCGAGGCCGCCCCAAGCGAGGACGAGGCCGGCGATACAGTTCCCGATGGCGAGTCGATGGCGGATCATGGCATTCGGGAGTCATTTATCCCGCTTCCATATCCAAGTACAAGAATCTTCCATATCCAAGTACAAGAATCTTGAATCCCCATGGTGCCGCTGGTTTTATCCGAAGCGCTACGGCATAAGAGCGCCACCCATCAAATTGATCCCAACTTACTGGGTAGCGCTCCAGAGCGGTTCAGGATTGATAGGAATCAATTTGATGGGAGCAGCTCTGTTCATTTGGGCAGGCCCGGCGCGCCC
>JADFTO010000022.1 GCA_022560215.1 Pseudomonadota bacterium
GTTGAGTTTTTCGGTGTAGGCATAGTCCTCGTCCTTCCACCAATCAGGTTTTGTCATCGCCGAAAATCTTCTCGTTCATGCGCTCGACAACTTCGGCCACATGGGTTTCTGTCAGATGTGAGTAGCGTTTCACCATTTCCAAGGTACGATGAGCCAGCACCTCTGCGATCTCCCGAGTCGTTGCACCATTCATGGCGAGATAAGACCCGGCGCAATGGCGGAGATCATGAAAACGGAAATCCTCGATTTCGGCTCGTCGAACCGCCGTCTCGAATGCAGAACGGATATCAAGGTGAGACTCTCCGGATCGTCCAGGAAACAGCCACGGACATTTCTTGTCCCGGTCCTTGTATAAACGCTTCACGATCTCCAAGGCGCGCCCTCGCAACGGGACGCCCTGGCGGTCCTTGTTCTTGGTGTCCTCCAAGAAGAAAAAACCGCGTTTCAGGTCCACGTTCTTCCAGCGAAGCGATTGTAGGTTCGCCTTACGGGTGCCCGTGGATATCGCCAACACGACGATTGGATATAGATACGGACTCTCGCTTTCCCGACACGCATCCAACAGCCGAGTCCGTTCATCATCATCCAGAAATCGGACCCGTCCTTGGGGTTCAGGCAACTTGGAAAGGGTGGCAATGGGAGATACCTCAAGCCAACCCCACTCCTTTATGGCAATGGTGAAGGCGTGACTTAGGGCCGCGACATAGCGATTGACGGTACTCATACTCCTGGCCCCATCACCACGTTTTTTGGCCTTGAGCAGTTTGTCTCTCTTTAGGGCTATGAGGTTAGCGGTAACATCGCCAAGGGCATAATCCCCCAATTCGTCCTTCCACCAATTCAATTGGCCGGTCTGGGTAAGTTTAGACCTTGGTTTCCGGGGAAGGATATCGGCGATATAACGGTCAACCATTTCACCGAGGGTGTGAGACTTCGCCGAGGCGTATTTAAAATGTCGGCCTTGGCGGATATCGGCCTCTCGGTCCGCCGCCCATTTTTGGGCATCGGTCTTTCTATCGAACGTCACCGTTAGAGGAGGATGCCCTTTGCGGCGAACCTGAGCGCGGTAACTGACGTTACCTTGCTTAGAGACACGCTTCTGGATCGAAGCCATATCTGCACTCCTTTGCAATGGCCTTGATCCTGATCTTACCCTGATTGCCGCCAATAACCATAGAAAATTGTGCCACGGTTGTGCCATGACGCTATTTTTAGAGGTTAAATTTAAGCTAATGTATTGAAAAGATGGCGCGCCCGGGGGGACTCGAACTCCCAACCTCCTGATCCGTAGTCAGACGCTCTATCCAATTGAGCTACGGGCGCGTGCATCCCTCGGGGCCTCCGCCGGCCGCCGGGGAAAGGCCGGGGACACTACTCCAGGGCCGCTATGATGGCAAGGGAGGGATGGGGTCCGGAGCCCTCGGAAAATCCGAACTTGTCGCACCGGAAACCATTGAGTAATATCTTGAAAAAATTGAAGGGGTTACACTATTTTGAACGTCGTCGCGGCAAAAGCCGCGACTCGATGCATTTGATCAAGGCGGGTTGACGGAATGGAATTCTCCAGGGCCATCATCGTCGTGGCGGCGGTCGCACTCGCCGGCTGCGAGTTCACCGACGACTCCCTTTGGCCTTCCCTGACCGGGGAGGAACCGGCCGCCGCCGCCAAGGCGCCGCCGGCGCCCGCGCCAGAGGTGGCCCAAGCGCCGGCCCGCCCGGGGACGACGCCCCAGCCGCCGCTGGGCACCACGGAATTCAAGCCCGCCCGCATCACGCCGGGCGCTCCCACGGGCACCTACGTCGGCAAGAAGGTGGTGGAACTGCGCGGCGAGCTGAAGCGCATGCAGGACTCCATCTCCAAGAACAACACCCAGCTGCAACAGCTGAGGGGCAAGATGGTCGAGGATTCCCAGCGCTACCACGGCACCGTGGCGGCGGTTAACGCCCGCCTCCAGGTGGGCACCACGCCGGGCAATCCCATCCTGGTGCAGCAGTTCAACAGCTCCCAGGCCGACCTGGACCGCCTCGGCGCCGACATCGGCGAGATGAACAAGCTGGCCACGGCCATCGCCGGGGATTCGACCCTGTCGGCGTTCCTCTCGGAATCGGTGAGCGCCTCCTACAACCTGTCGGGCGCCGTGGACGAGGACCACGTGCAGCTGGCCATCCTGGAGGACGAGGTCAACCGCACCGTGGTGCTCATCGACCGCCTGCTCAAGGAAGTCACCGACGACGTCCGCCGCCAGACCAGCTACGTGTCCACGGAGCGCTCCAACCTGAACCTGATGTCGGCGGGCATCAAGAGCGGCGAGATCTACGGCGCCAGCCTGGTCAACCGGGCCATGGTCGCGGCCGCCGGCCCCGGGCTCGCCGCCGGCCCGCCCGTGGCCAGGGACACCACCGGACGGAGGCCCCTCGTGGTCATCCGCTTCGACCGCGTCACCGTGCCCTATCAGCAGGCCCTCTACAACGCCGTCAGCCGGGTCCTGGAACGCCGCCCCAACGCCGTCTTCGACCTGGTGGCGGTGGCGCCGGCCGCCGGCGGCAAGGCCAGGGTGGCGCTCAACACCACGAAGTCCCGGCGCCACGCCGACACCGTGCGCCGCTCCCTGGTGGAAATGGGGCTGCCGCCCGGCCGCCTCGCCATCTCGTCGAAGACCAGCCTCCAGGCCCGCACCAACGAGGTCCACGTCTACCTGCGCTAGTGTCCTGATTCCGAAATTCAGCACACTTAATGTGCTGAATTTTGGAACCATCACACTTGAGCCATGGCGCCAGGCCATGAAAGCGCTTTCCGTTTTGGTCCCGCTTTTCCTCGCCGCCGCCTTTCCGGCGTGCGCCGCCGAGGCGCCTTCCCTGCTGGCGGGGATCACCCTTCCCGAAGGTTTCCGCATCGAGATCTACGCCCGCGTTCCCGGCGCCCGCTCCATGGCCGTGGCCGAGGAGTTGGGCGTGGTCTTCGTCGGCACCCGGGGTGACGCCGTCTACGCCGTCATCGACCGGGACCGGGACCGGCGCGCGGATTCCGTGGTCAAGGTCAAGAGCGGCTTGAGAGTCCCCAACGGCGTCGCCTGGAAGGACGGCAGGCTGTATGTCGCCGAACAGTCGAGGGTGGTCAGCTTCGCCGCCCCCGACCTGGCGACCCTCGGCCGCGCCGCACCGGAGGTGCTGTTCGACGGCCTCCCCGACGACCGCAGGCATGGCTGGCGTTACATTGCCTTCGGCCCCGACGGGCTGCTTTACGTGTCGGTGGGATCGCCCTGCAACATCTGCGCCACGAGCGGGCTGGAAGGCACGATCATCCGCCTGGACGTCAAGGGGGGGCGGCCGGAAATCTTCGCCAGCGGTGTCAGAAACTCCGTCGGCATGGATTTCCACCCGGTGACGGATGAGCTCCATTTCACCGACAACGGCGCCGACTGGATGGGGGACGACCAGCCGCCGGACGAGCTCAACCACGCGCCCCGGAAAGGGCTTCACTTCGGCTTCCCCTACTACGGCGGCGGCAGCGCCCGCACCGACGACTTCCTGGGCCGGAACCCGCCCCGGCCGGTGACCTTCCCCGAGATCCGCTTCGCCGCCCACGTGGCGGCCCTCGGCGTCCATTTCTACCGGGGCGGCCAGTTCCCGCTTGAGTACCGCCATGACGCCATCGTCGCCCAGCACGGCTCCTGGAACCGCAGCATTCCCGACGGCTACCGCCTGGCGCGCGTCCGCTTCGACTCAGAGGGCCGGGCCCAATCCCAGCAGCCCTTCGCCGAGGGCTGGCTGCGAGACGGCGTCTCCTGGGGCCGGCCGGTGGACGTGAAGGAACTCGGCGACGGCTCGCTGCTGGTCTCCGACGACCATCTGGGCGCCATTTACCGCATCACCTACCGGAAGCCGTGAGGCTAGGGAGCAGTCGTAAAAAAAGGGTCGCGGGCCGGGGTGAGGCGCTCACCCTTCGCGCGTCCTAAACGGCGACGTTGTCGATGAGCCGCGTCCGGCCCAGCCAGGCGGCGGCCAGGACCCGGGCGGGGCGGTCCGGGGTTTCCACGGGCTCCAGGGTGAGGGCGTCGCGCACCGCCACGTAGTCCACGCGATCGAAACCGGCAGCGACGAGCTCGGCCGTCCCCCAGGCGGCCCGCTCGGCGGCGCCGGCGCCCTCGGCCAGGGCGGCGGCGACGGCGCCGATGACCCGGTAAAGGGCCGGCGCCACGCCGCGTTCCCGGGGGCCGAGGTAGACGTTCCTGGACGACAGGGCCAGCCCGTCGTCTTCGCGCACCGTGGCCTCTCCGCGGATTTCCGTGGGGATGTCCAGGTCCCTGGCCATCCGCGTGATCACCCGCAGCTGCTGGTAGTCCTTCTCGCCGAAGAAGGCCAAGTCGGGCATGGCCTGGATCAGAAGCTTGGTCACCATGGTGGCGACGCCGGTAAAAAAACCGGGTCGGAACTCGCCCTCCAGGCAATCGCCGATGCCGGGCACCGAGACCCGGGTGACGTGGCCCTCGGGGTAGATTTCGTCCCCTTCGGGAGCGAACAGGAGATGGACGCCAAGCTCGGCCAGCATGGCCGCGTCGGCGGCCTCGTCGCGGGGGTAATCGTCGAAATCCTCACCCTCGCCGAACTGGGCCGGGTTGACGAAGAGCGTGACCACGGTCCGTCCCGCCGCCGCCAGCGAGGCGCGAACCAGGGACAAGTGCCCTTCGTGCAGCCCCCCCATGGTGGGCACCAGGCCCACGGTCTCCCCCTGGGCGCGCCAGCCGGCGATGCGGGCGCGCAAGTCCGCTACCCGGCGCACGGCCTCCATGCCGCCTTCAGCCGTCACGGCGGCCTTTGCCCGGCTTCACGCCGTAGCAGTGTTCCAGCCCCGGGAAGCGGCGGCGGCTGACGTCCCTTGCGTAGGCCCCGGCGGCGTCGGATATCTGGCCGCCGAGCTCGGCGTAGCGTTTGACGAACTTGGGCTTGAACTGGGAAAACAGCCCCACCAGGTCCTCGGTCACCAGGATCTGCCCGTCGCAGGCGGGCGAGGCGCCGATGCCGATGGTGGGAATCTCCACGGCCTCGGTGATGGCGCGGGCCAGGGGCTCGACGGTGCCCTCGATGACCATGGCGAAGGCGCCGGCGTCCGACACGGCCCGGGCGTCGGCCATGATGGCGTCGGCTTCCCTTTTCGACCTGCCGCGGGAGTGGAAGCCGCCCGCCACGTTGACCGATTGGGGCAGCAACCCGACATGGCCCATCACCGGGATGCCGCGCCGGGACAGGAATTCGATGGTCTCGGCCATCTCGGTCCCGCCCTCCAACTTGACCCCGGCGGCGCCCGTTTCCTTCATCACCCGGGCCGCGGCGCGGAAAGCCGCCTCGCGGGATTCCTGGTAGGACCCGAAGGGCATGTCGACGATGACGCAGGCGCGATTGGCGCCGCGCATGACGGCGGCGCCGTGGGCGATCATCATGTCCAGGGACACGGCCACCGTGGTCTCCAGGCCATAAAGCACCATGCCGAGGGAATCGCCGACCAGGAGCAGGTCCACGTGCTCGTCCAGGAGCACCGCCGTCAGGGCCGTGTAGGCCGTCAGGCAGACCAGGGGCTCGCCCCCCTTGCGCGCCCTGATGTCGACGACGGTGATTCGCTTGTCCGGCTGCTCGTTACCCATGTCACGTCCTCCCGGCGGGGCGTGGCGCCATCATATACCAAAATTTCCGCAGCTTCCGTCAATCGGGGTGAAAAGGCCCCCACAACAAGATACCATGGGCGTCGGCGCAGGGAGGATCACCATGGACCGACAGCCGGGGATACGGATCAAGGGGGCCCTGGCCCTGGCCCTGTTGCTCCTGGCCGGGGCCTGCCAGCCGGCGGGGGATGGCGTCCCCCGGGTCCAGGCCCCCGGACCGGAAGTGCAAGCGGCGGCGGCCCCGGCGGCGGCCCCCGAAGCGGTCCCGGCCCGGGAAGCCCGAAAGCCGGAAGCCAAAAAAACTCCGCCCCCCCTTCCCCCCTTCCGGCCCGGATCCCCGGCCAGGGCCGAGCGTCACATGATCTCCGCCGCCAACCCCCTTGCCGCCCAGGCGGGCCTGGACATGCTGCGCGCGGGCGGGGCTGCGGTGGACGCGGCCATCGCCGCCCAGATGGTCCTCAACCTGGTCGAGCCCCAGTCGTCGGGCATCGGCGGCGGCGGCTTCCTGCTCCACTTCGCCGAGGAAAGCGGCGAGATCTCCTCCTATGACGGCCGCGAGACGGCGCCGGGCGCGGCCCACCCTTACATGTTCCTGGACGGCCGGGGGACACCCAGGAAACGCTCGGACGCCGCCCTCGGCGGGCTTTCCGTCGGCGTGCCGGGGCTGCTCCGCATGCTGGAGGCGGCGCACCGGGACCACGGCCGCCTGCCCTGGGCCAAGCTGTTCGAGGCGGCCATAGAGCTGGCTGAGCAGGGATTCCCCGTCTCCCGGCGCCTGCACGACATGATCGTGCGAGATGAGGGCCTGAAGACCTTCGCCGGGGCCGCCGGCTATTTCCACGGCGCCGGCGGCGAGCCCCTGGCGGTGGGGGAGATCCTGGTCAACCGCCCCCTGGCCGAGACCCTGCGCCTGATAGCGAAGCGCGGCGCGGATGCCTTCTACGGCGGCGAGGTGGCCCGGGATATCGTCAGCACCGTCCGGGAAGCGTCCCGGAATCCCGGGCGCATGAGGGAAAAGGACCTGGCCGCCTACCGGGCCGTCAAGCGCGAGCCCGTCTGCCAGCCCTACCGTGAATGGCTGGTCTGCGGCATGGGGCCGCCATCGTCCGGCGGCGTCACCACCCTGCAGATCCTGGGCATCCTGCAGAATTACGATCTCGCCGTCATGAGGCCCGGGCCCGGCGGCGTCGCCAACCTGAAAGCGGTCCACCTGGTCGCCGAGGCCAGCCGCCTGGCCTTCGCCGACCGCAACGCCTATATCGCGGACCCCGGCTTCACGACCGTGCCGGTGGCGAGGCTGCTCGATCCCGGATACCTGGAGCGCCGCGCGGACGCCATATCCCCCGACGGCTCCATGGGCAAGGCGGCGCCGGGCAGGCCGGGGGCCTCGGCCGGGCCCGCCCCCGACTCCGGGGGCCTCTCCACCACGCACCTGAGCGTCATCGATTCCTGGGGCAACGCGCTCGCCATGACCACCAGCATCGAGAAGGCCTTCGGCTCCAAGCTCATGGTCCGGGGCTTCATGCTCAACAACCAGCTCACCGATTTCTCCTTCACCCCCAACGAGGGGACCACGCCCGTCGCCAACCGGGCGGCGCCCGGCAAGCGGCCGCGCAGTTCCATGTCGCCGACATTGGTGTTCGACGGCCAGGGCCGCGCCGTGATGGCGCTGGGCTCCCCCGGGGGGTCGCGCATCATCGGCTACGTGGTCAAGACCCTGATCGCGGCCCTGGACTGGGGCATGGACATCCAGGCGGCCATCGAGCTGCCCCACTTCGTCAACCGCAACGGCGCCACGGACCTGGAAAAGGGCACCGCCGCCGAAGCCCTGGAGGCCGGCCTGGAATCCCTCGGCCACGAGGTCAGGATCAGGCCCATGACCAGCGGGCTTCACGGCATCATGGCGACGGTTGGCGGCCTCACGGGCGGCGCCGACCCGAGGCGCGAAGGCGTCGCGCTGGGGGACTGAGCGGGCCGCCCATGCCGCAGATTCCCAAGATTCCCAGCGTCTTCCTCAATCCCGGCCGGGACAAGCGCGTCGCGGGGGGGCACCCCTGGGCCTATTCCAACGAAATCCGCATGGATTCGGAGACCAAGTCGCTCGAGCCCGGGACCGTCGCCACCCTGCGCAGGGTGGACGGCAAGCCGTTGGGCGTCGGCACCTTCAACCCCCACAGCCTGATCGCGTTTCGCATATTCAGCCGCCAAGGCCCCATCGACCGGGCCTTCATCGCGGGCCGCCTGAAGCGGGCGCTCGACTTGCGCCGGCGGCTCTTCGAGGCGCCCCACTACCGGCTGGTCCACGGGGAGGCCGACGGCCTGCCGGGGCTGGTGGTGGACCGCTTCGGCGGCGTCGCCGTGGTCCAGGCCCGCACCGCCGGCGCCGAAGCCCTTCTCGGCCCCGTGATCGAGGCCCTGATCGAGGTCATCGCGCCGGACGCCGTGGTGCTGCGCAACGACGGGGCGTGGCGCCAGGCGGAGGGCCTCGAGACTTACGTCCGCGTAGCCTTTGGAGAGATCCAGGCCCCCGTGCCCGTGATCGAGGGAAACTTGCGCTTCCTCGCCGATCCCGTGGCCGGCCAGAAGACGGGATGGTTCTTCGACCAGCGCCCGAACCGGGCGTTTGCCGCCGGCCTCTGCCGGGGCGGCGGCAGCATGCTCGACGTCTTTTGCCACGGCGGCGGCTTCGCGCTGAACGCCGCCGCCGCCGGCGCCGAGCATGTGCTCGCCATCGACCGCTCGGGCGCCGCCCTGGAGCTCGCCCGCCGGGCCGCCGAGTTGAACGGCCTCATCGAGCGCTGCACCTTCGCCGAGGGCGACGCCTTCGCCGAGATGGAGCGCCTGGGCACGGAAGGCGCCAAATTCTCCGTCGTCGCCTGCGACCCGCCCGCCTTCGTCAAGTCCAGGAGCGCCCTGAAATCGGGGCTCAAGGGCTACCGCAAGCTGGCCCGCCTGGCGGCAAGGCTGGTGGAACCGGGCGGATTTCTTTTCCTGGCCTCGTGCTCCCTGAACGTGGACCGGGAAAGCTTCGCCGCGGAGGCGGCGAGGGGCATCGCCGGGGCCGGTCGCGGGGCCCGCGTCATATACACGGCCGGCGCCGGCCCGGACCACCCGGTTCACCCGCAGTTGCCGGAATCCGCCTACCTGAAGGCCATGGTCCTGCACCTGGATTGAAGGGGGGAGGCAGGGGAAAACGGCCCCAGGGCCGGACGGGGCCTTGTCCGGGCCGCCTCAAGCCAGGCGTTCGGCGACCAACGATTCCAGCTGTGTCACGGTCACCCTGAGCTGGGCGTCGATCTTCGCGGCCGGAATGTCCTCGTCGGCGGTCTCGGCGTAAGCCTCGGGCAGGATGTCGCGGACGTCGAAATCGGCGTCCACGCTGTCGATGTCGAAATCGCCGGCGGTGATGTACTGATACTTGAGCACCGCATTGGTCCAGGCGAAAATCCAGAACTGAAAGTAGCCGAACCAGCCCTCGATGTGGCGCCGGGTCAGCGCCAGGGCCAATCCCTTGAAGGCGTAGCAGACGTTGAGGGGCCGGGCGGCGAAACGGGCCAGCCGTTGGGTCATCTGCCAGAGCGCCGCCGGGTTGCCGAGGATCATCCTTGCGAACAGCCACGGGTTCCCGAACCCCTTTCTCTCCATGGGCACGAAATTGCCCTCCCCCAGCAGGTCTAAAAACCCCTTCAGCCGCCCGTACTGATAGGCGCCGTCGGTGAAACCGGTGACGAACCGCTTGTAACCCTCGATCATCACGCTTGCGGGCAGCAGGTACTTGATGTTGGTCTGGTACTTGTACCCGCCGAGGCCGAAGCGCACTTCCCTGAGCCGCCCCGAAAGCCTCATCCGCCGGTAGAGCGGGGTCCCGGGCAGCGCCGTCAGCAGCGACGGATCGCCGGACAAGAGCGCCGAGTCCTTGAGCCCCTGCAAGGTGGTGTCGAAACAGGTCTCGTCGTCGGAATCGAAACCGAAGATCAGCCCGGCGACCACGATGAAACCATAAGACTGAATTTCGCGCACCACCCGCACCATGTCGGTGGCGGAATTCTGCACCTTGGCCGTTTCCAGGAGCGAATTGCGGCTGAAGCTCTCGACGCCGATGAACAGCATGTCGAAACCGGCGCGCCGCATCTTCGCCATCAACCTGTCATGTTTGTAGAGGTTGACGGTCAGCCAGGTATAGAGCGACGGCCGGAAACCCGTCCGTTCCTGCCACTCCAGGATGCGGTCGATGACCTCTTCCGCCCATCTCGGCTCGCCGATGAAGTTGTCGCAGGCGAACAGCACCTGGTTGACGCCAATCCGGCTCAGGTGGTCCAGCTCGGAGACGATCAGCTCGGAGGACTTGTTGTGGGCCCGGTTGTTGTCGGGCAGCACGCGGATGTCGCAGAACTCGCAGAGGAACGGGCAGCCCCGGGAAACCTCGAGCACCGCGCCGTAGTAACGCCCGACGGTGGAATCGAGCATGGGCCGGTGAAAGGGGAGCGCCTCGGCGATGGGGAAGCGCTTGGGCTGGCGCAAGATCCGGTCCAGGGCGCGGCCATGGTACATGGTGTCGAGGAGTCCGGCGATCTCGTCCTCCCCGTCGCCGATGAAGACGTGGTCGAAACCCTCTATCTGCTCCAGGGACCCGGCCTGGTCGAAGGACCAGCAGATGGGCCCCCCGATGATCGAGGGCGCGGACGGATAGCGCTTCTTCAACCGGGCCCGGACCCGCTCCAGGTTCTCGCAGTCCTGGTTGATGCCGCTGAACAGGAAGACGTCGGCTTGGGCGATGTCTTGTTCGCGCTCGAACCGGCAGTCGTGAAGGGTAAGCCGGAAGCGGCCGTCGTCGGGGATGTGGGCGCCCAGCGTATAGGCCCAGACCGGCATGAACATGGCGCCGTAATTCTGGGTGTCGGCGTAGACGGGGTCCGGGGCGTGAACGAAGGTGACCCGGAAGACCCTCCCCGAAGGCTGGCTCGGCTTATCCGTCACAGGCGTTACACCCCAACAAATTGCTTAACACTCGGCAGGCCTTCCTATCACGATACGGGCGAATTGCAATCCCCGTCGGGGGCCGGGGGACGCATCGCGGATTGCCCGGGACACCCAGGCTCCCGCCGAAAACCCCTGGACACCCTGTCACGGGCATCGATTTCCTATATGGGGAGCAGGGATTCGCCCTTAAACTGGAATTTCCCCCCCGGCCGGGGAAATCGGCCGGGCACGCCAAAGGCTCGCGGTCTCAGCAATTGTTGGGAATATTGCAGCTATCACTCTCGCGAGTGGGATTTTCATCCGGCAGGATGTCCATGGCCATGATCAGAAGGAATCGGCCAAGCCTTTCCCTTTCGGCCGCCAGGGGGCCGACATCGCCCAGCATCCCCCAGCCGTAGCTGAGCGCCCTCTCGTCCCGGCAAAGGGCCATGAAGACCTCTCCCGGCGCCCCTTCGCCTTCGGTCACGGCCTTGGTGCAGGCCGTGGCGCTGGGGGAACCCCGGGCAGGGTTGAAGAGCACCCGCAGGCGGTAGCTGGGATTATGGGCCTCGGCGGCGACGCCGGTATAGGTGGTGTTGAGCCACGACGCCCCGTCCTTCCGGAAGATGTCGATCACGGCCGTGCTGAGGGCGGCGGCGTCCCAGTCCTCCCGGGGTGTGCCCAGGACTTCCACCCACAGCCGGCCGCCGGCGCCCCAGGCCGCTTCGGACGAGGAGTAGGCGACGTCGAAATCCCGGCTGATGATTCGGTGGCCGTCGCAGGCGGCGAGGGCGCCGAGCAAGACCAGGGCCGGGAGGATGCGCGAAACCATCCGCCTCTCCATGCCATCCATGATGCCCGCTATCATAGGGCAAAACGGGGACGAAAGGTATGAAAACGGCCACCTTTTCCGCTTCTATCACGGCCTTTTGATCGAGGCGCCGAGAGCCCGGTTGAAAGGCCGGGCGCTTTGACGTAACCCTGAAGCCCCCGGGCATGAAGGATTCGCCTCGAGTCATGAACCGTAAACAACGCCGCCGGAACAAGCGCCGCCTGGCGCCCGCGGAATCCGCCCTCGTCAAGGCCATGGGGCACCTGAAGGCGGGACGCCTGGCCAGCGCCCTGAAGCTTGTCCGCCAAGCCCTCGGAAAGGCCCCCGACCACCCGGACGGGCTCCACATGCTGGGGCTCATCGCCTACCGGAGGGGCGATTTCGAGGACGCGGCCGGCCACATCGCCCGTGCCATCGCCGAATCGGGGGGGATTTCCGCCCACCACGCCAACCTAGGGCTCGCCTTGCGCGCCCTGGGGCGGAACGACGAAGCCCTGGACAGCTACGACAAGGCCATAGAGCTGGACCCCGGCAACGCCTCGGCCCTGAACGACTTGGGCAATCTGCTGGCGGACCTGGGCAGGCCCGGAGACGCCGTCCACTCTTACAAGAGGGCCATCGAGGCCGATCCCACCTCGGCCCTGGCCCACCACAATCTAGGCGTCGCGCTGAAGGGCCTGGGCCGCCCCCGGGAGGCCGCGGAGTCCCACCGCAAGGCCCTGGACATCCAGCCCCGATACGCCGATGCCCTGAACGGCCTGGGCGCGGCGCTCTCCGAACTCGGGCACATGGCCGACGCCAGGGACGCTTTCAATGGCGTCCTCGAGGCCGAGCCGGAGCACACGGGCGCCATGGCCAACCTGGCCTCCCTTTTCGAGGAGACCAACCGCTTGGCTGAAGCGGCCGCCACGGCGGAGAAGTGCCTCGCCATCGATGCGGACCACCCCTTCGCCAACCTGGTGGCCGCCAAATGCGAACGCCGGCAGGGGCGCAAGCGCGATGCCATGGACCGCCTGGAGCGGATCATGGGCTCCGACATGCCCGAGGACCTGGAACGGGACATCTGCTTCGAGTTGGTGAGGCTCCACGATCAAGAAGGCGGCAGCGACCCCGCCTTCGCCTACTGCGAGCGGGGCAACCGCCTGGCCCGCGCCATATCCCTAAGAGACGGCGCTGCCGGCGACAGGTTCGTTGACCTGGTCGAGAAAATGGCCGCGGCATTCACCAAACCCTGGGTCGATTCATGGACCGAGACTCCGCCGCCGGAAGAACCGGCGCCGGTTTTCCTGATCGGCTTCCCGAGATCGGGCACCACCCTGCTCGACCAGATCCTGGACAGCCACCCGGGCCTGGTGACGGTGGAGGAAAGGCCGGCCCTGGATTCCCTGATCGAGGGCCTGGAGGCCCGCCCGGGCGGGTTCCCGGAAACCCTGGCCAGCCTGAATCCTGAGGACTTGGACGGCCTTCGCCGGGCCTACTTCGACGATATGGACAAGGCGGCGGACCGCCGGCCCGGGCAACTGCTCGTCGACAAGTTCCCGCTGCACACCGTTCACTTAGGGCTTATCGAAAGGCTGTTCCCCGGGGCCAAGATCATCCTGGCGCTGCGTCACCCGTGCGACGTCTGCCTCAGCTGCTTCATGCAGAACTTCGAGATCAACGACGCCATGGCGAATTTCCACTCGATCGAATCCGCCGCCGCCCTCTACGCCAAGGTCATGGGCCTTTGGCGGCAGTACGCCGAAGTCCTGGAGCTCGATTTTCACGCCATCAGGTACGAGGACCTGATAGGCGATATCGAAGGCCAGATCCGGGGCGTCCTCGGCTTCCTCGGGCTGGCGTGGGACGATTCCGTGCTCGGATACGCCGAGCACGCCAGGAACCGGGGCCACATCAACACGCCCAGCTACGCCCAGGTCACCCAGCCCATTTACGACCGGGCGCGGTTCCGCTGGCTGCGCTACGCCGCTCACCTGGCCCCGGTCATGGACACCCTCGCCCCCTTCATCGAGCATTTCGGCTATGGGCAGGAATGACGGGCGCATATCCCCGCTGGCGGCGCGCTGGCGCCGCTACCCATGGGCGGCGGAGCCGTCTATACTTGGGCCCCCGGCCGTTGGCCGCGCCGTCATTCCTTGACAAACACGAGAGGACGCCATGGAGCTGACCGACTCGAGCCTTCTCCGCCACCAGTGCTACATCGACGGCGCCTGGGTCGATTCGGACCAGGGCGCCACCATCGCTGTCACCAACCCGGCCGACGGCTCCCACATCGGCACCGTGCCCGCCATGGGACCGGCGGAAACCCGGCGCGCCATCGAGGCCGCCGACGCCGCCTGGGGTCCCTGGCGCGCCAAGACGGGCAAGGAGAGGGCCCAGGTCCTGCGCGCCTGGTTCGATCTGATGATGGCCAACCAGGAAGACCTGGCCCTGCTGATGACCGCCGAACAGGGCAAGCCGCTGGCCGAAGCCCGGGGCGAGGTGGCCTACGCGGCCTCCTTCATCGAATGGTTCGCCGAGGAGGGCAAGCGCATCTACGGCGACACCATCCCCCAGCACGGCCCCGACAAGCGCATCGTCGTCATCAAGGAGCCCATCGGCGTGGTGGCGGCGATCACGCCCTGGAACTTCCCGGCGGCCATGATCACGCGCAAGTGCGCGCCGGCGCTGGCGGCGGGCTGCCCGGTGGTGATCAAGCCGGCCAGCGAGACCCCCCTGTCCGCCCTGGCGCTGGCGGAGCTGGCCGGGCGCGCCGGCATTCCGAACGGCGTGTTGAACGTGATCACGGGCGCCGGCAGTACCGTCGGCGGCGAGCTCACCGCCAACCCCACCGTGCGCAAGCTGTCGTTCACCGGCTCCACCGAGATCGGCAAGATGCTCATGGCGCAATGCGCCGCCACCGTGAAGAAGACCTCCATGGAACTCGGCGGCAACGCGCCCTTCATCGTCTTCGACGACGCCGACCTGGACGCCGCCGTCGTGGGCGCCATGATGTCCAAGTACCGCAACACGGGCCAGACCTGCGTCTCCGCCAACCGCTTGCTCATCCAGGACGGGATCTACGACGAGTTCTCGGCCCGCCTCGTCCAGGCGGTGTCCGGCCTGATCGTCGGCGACGGCCTCCAGGGCGAGACCCATCAGGGGCCGCTGATCAACCAGGCCGCCGTGGACAAGGTGGAGGAACACATCGCCGACGCCACCGCCAAGGGCGCCCGCGTCGTCATCGGCGGCAAGCGCCACGCGCTCGGCGGCACCTTCTTCGAACCCACCGTGCTCGCCGACGTGACGCCCGACATGGCAGTCAGCCGCGAGGAGACCTTCGGGCCGCTGGCCCCCCTTTACCGCTTCCACACCGACGACGAAGCGATCGCCATGGCCAACGACACCCAATACGGCCTCGCCGCCTATTTCTACAGCCGCGACATCGGCCGCGTCTGGCGGGTGGCGGAGGCCCTGGAATACGGCATCATCGGCATCAACGAGGGCATCATCTCCACCGAGGTGGCGCCCTTCGGCGGCATGAAGGAATCGGGCATCGGCCGCGAGGGCTCCAAGTACGGGATCGATGAATTCGTCGAGATCAAGTACCTGTGCATGGGCGGCATCTGAGGCGCGGCCCTGACCGTCGATGACCCGCCATGCCCGCCCATGATTTCGACCTGATCACCATCGGCGCCGGCTCCGGCGGGGTCAGGGCGTCGCGCATGGCCGCCCGCTACGGGGCCCGCGTGGCCATCATCGATCACGACCGCATCGGCGGCACCTGCGTCATGCGCGGCTGCGTGCCGAAGAAACTTTTGGTGATCGGCGCCCATTTCGCCGACGCCTTCGAGGACGCCCGCGGGTTCGGCTGGGAGCCGGGGCGGCCCGGCTTCGACTGGCCCACCCTGATCGCCAACAAGAACAGGGAGCTGGAGCGGCTGGAATCCGTCTACAGGAAGCTCCTCGGCGACAGCGGGGTGGAGCTCATCGAGGACACCGCCAGCCTGAAGGGCCCCCACACCGTGGAGGTGGCGGGAAGGACCCTTGACGCCGCCCACGTGCTCATCGCCACGGGAGGCCATCCCGTCATGCCCCGGATCCCGGGCATCGAGCACGCGATCACGTCGAACGAGGCCCTCGACCTCGCCCGCCTGCCGGACCACGTGGCCATCGTCGGCGGCGGCTACATCGCGGTCGAGTTCGCCGGCATCTTCAACGCGCTCGGCGCCCGCGTCACCATGATCATCCGCGCCCCCAACATCCTGCGCGGCTTCGACGAGGAGGTGCGCCACACCCTGGCCGGGGAAATGGAGAAAAAGGGAATCACCATCAGGCGGGAGTGCGTGGTCGAGTCCATCGACGGCGGCGCAGGCGGCTATCGCCTCGACATCGAGGGCGGCGACGCCATCGAGGCCGGCCTGGTCATGTACGCCACCGGCCGCGCCCCCAACACCGGGGGCCTGGGATTGACGGCAGCCGGGGTCGAGACCGACGGCGGGGGCGCCGTGGTGGTGGACGGGTTTTCCCGCACCACGGCGCCCAGCATCTACGCCGTCGGCGACGTCACCGACCGCATCAACCTGACGCCCGTGGCCATCGCCGAGGGGGCGGCGGTGGCCGAGACGCTGTTCAACGGCAACCCGGTCAGGATGGACCACGACGACGTGCCCTCGGCGGTGTTCAGCCAGCCGCCGGTGGCCACGGTGGGCCTGACCGAGGCCGAGGCCAGCGAATGGAACGAGGTGGACGTCTACATTTCCCGCTTCCGCCCCATGAAGCACACCCTCGGCGGCCGCGACGAGATGGCCATGATGAAACTGGTGGTGGACCGGGCCACGGACCGGGTGCTGGGCTGCCACATGGTGGGCGAGGAGGCGCCAGAGATCATCCAGGGACTGGCCGTCGCCGTCAAATGCAGGGCCACCAAGGCCCAGTTCGACGCCACGCTCGGCATCCATCCCACCTCGGCGGAGGAATTCGTCACCATGTCCGAAAAGCGCCCCGGCCGGACGGCGGGCTGAGAAGGCCCCGCTTTTCCTGGAAAATCGCCGCAATGGAGCGTATATCGACAACGTGAAATCGGGAAAAGGTGGCCTGGCCGGAGGCGAGGGACTTTTCCCAAGGTGAGTCAAGACCATGGCCAAGAGATGGACACCGGACACATGGCGGGGCAAACCCATCCGCCAGGTGCCCGAATACGCCGACGAGGGAAAGCTGACCGACGTGGAGGAGCGCCTCAGGGGCTATCCGCCCCTGGTCTTCGCCGGCGAGGCCCGGCGCCTCAAGGCGGCCCTGGCCAAGGTGGCCGAGGGCAAGGCCTTCCTGCTTCAGGGCGGAGACTGCGCCGAAAGCTTCGCCGAGTTCCACCCCGACACCATCCGCGACACCTTCCGGGTGCTGTTGCAGATGGCGGTGGTGCTCACCTTCGGCGGCGCCTGCCCGGTGATCAAGGTGGGGCGCATGGCGGGCCAGTTCGCCAAGCCCCGCTCGGCGGACACCGAAACCATCGACGGGGTGACCCTGCCCAGCTACCGGGGCGATTCCATCAACGGCATGGCTTTCTCGCCTGAGTCCCGGACCCCCGATCCGGAACGCATGGTGCAAAGCTACAACCAGTCGGCGGCCACCCTCAACCTGCTCCGCGCCTTCGCCCAAGGGGGATACGCGGACCTGCACAAGGTGCACCAGTGGAACCTGGGATTCGTCGCCGACAGTCCCTTCGGCGACCGCTACCGGGACCTGGCCAACCGGCTGGGCGAGACCCTCGACTTCATGGCCGCCTGCGGCATCACGTCCGAGACCACGCCCCAGATCAGGGAGACCGACTTCTTCACCTCCCACGAGGCCCTGTTGCTCAACTACGAGCAAGCCATGACCCGGGTCGATTCCACCTCCGGCGACTGGTACGACACATCGGCCCATTTCCTGTGGATCGGCGAGCGCACCCGGAACCTGGATGAGGCCCACGTGGAGTTCATGCGGGGCATCGCCAACCCCATCGCCTGCAAGGCCGGCCCCACCTTCGAGCCCGACGAGCTGATCCGGCTGCTCGACGTCCTCAACCCGGACGACGAGCCG
>JADFTO010000198.1 GCA_022560215.1 Pseudomonadota bacterium
GCGCGACAGGCAGTAGACGATGCCGGCCTCGCCGGGCCGGGCGCGGACGAAATCCACAAGCTGACGATTCCCGTCGCGCCGCGTTTCCACGGCGAGGCGGATATTGGGCCGGTCGAAGCCGGTGACGAAGGTGCGCCCCTGGCCGTCGAAGAGTTTGGCCGAGATGTCCAGGCGCGTCGCCTCGTCGGCGGTGGCCGTGAACGCCGACAGGGGTACGCCGGGAAACAGTTCCGCCAATCGGGTCAGGGCCTCGTAGTCGGGCCGGAAGGACGGCCCCCAGCGCGAAATGCAATGGGCCTCGTCGATGGCGATCTGCACGAGGCCCAGGCGCTGGAGCGCCGCAAGCATGCGCTCCGTCATCAGCCGTTCCGGCGAGATGTAGAGCAGGCGGACCGCGCCCGCCTGGACGCGCCGCCAGGTGGCGACGTTGGTTTCGCGGTCGCGCGACGAATTGATGGTCTCGGCGGCGACGCCGTCGAGCTTGAGGGCCGCCACCTGATCCTCCATCAGGGCCACCAGCGGCGAGACGACGACGGTCAGGCCGACCCGGACCAGGGCCGGGATTTGAAAGCACAGCGACTTGCCCGAGCCGGTGGGCATGACCGTGAGCACGTTGGTCCCGTCCAGGATATTGGCGATGACCTCTTCCTGCCCTGGCCGGAACGAGGCATAGCCGAACACCTCGCTGAGGATACGATGGGCCTGGGAATTGGCTGGAAGGGTCGGCATGGGGCGGTCCAGAATTGTGTCGCTGGGGCTAACCTAAGCAATCGGGCCAAGGGGAACAAACAGATTGGCCGGACGTTGCCGCTAACATGGCGCTCTACCCGCTCCATGAGCCTATTTCCCACGGCAAAGCCATTCTGTAGACGACCTTCATAGAGCATTACGGGTTCACGTGGAAAATGCTCTCGGCGGTGGAGAGCGGGGGCCGGCTTCCTCCCGGTTGGCAGGCGTGCTATGATGGCCTCGATATCGGAAACCACCGGCACAAGGCCGGTTCATGGGCAAGAAATGACCGAAATCCGCAATTTCTTCATCAACCTGTTGATCGCCCGCCAGCCGGCCGCCGGCGGCGCGGCGCCCGCGCCAGCCGCCAGTAAGGGCGAAGGCGCCGGTGAGGCGGCGCCAGCCGGGCGCACCGTCCGCGACACGGTGACGCTATCGGACGGCGGCCAAAAGATCGTCAACCTGGCGCGCGGCCGGGAACTCGCCGGGGAAATCCGGGCCGCCCCGGTGGACAAGGATTTTGCCGCCAAACTGATGCAGGCGCTGGCAGACATCTTCCGCATCACCCGCCTGTTCACCGAGACCATCAAAGCGGCGTTCCGGCAATCGCGAAGGTAGGGGCAGCCCCGCGACAGGAAGGCCGCCTTGGCCGTCTCCCGATGCCCCGCCGGGGCTACTGGCCCAGGAGACCGGGGCGGACCATCCACACCATGTTCCAGAGGCCGTCTTCCTTCTCCAGGCAGACGACGGTGCCGGGTTCGAATGCGGTGAAGCCGGCCCCCTCGGCGCCCGAGGTCAGGCGGGCCACCATCCGGCCCATGAACGGCTGGTGCCCGACGGCCATGAGGTCGCCTTCCGCTTGGCTGATGGATTGGGCCAGCGACTCGGTCGAGTCCATGGGTCCCAGGCCAACCGGTGCCTCCTCGATCACCTCCCCCAAGCCCAGGACCCGGGCCAGCACCGCGGCGGTGTCCCGGGCCCGCGTCTTGGGGCTGTGGATGATCCGGGGAATGGGCGCACAAGAGCGCCTGAGGAAGGACGCCACGCGCTCCACCTCGGCCCGTCCCTTTTCGCTCAAGGGCCGGTCCGGGTTCTGCTCTTCCGTCATGGCCTGGCCGTGCTGAACCAGATACACCCTCATGGCGTTTTCTCTCCGCTTTCGGGCAAGCCTCCGATGGCTAAGAGCATTTTCCACGTAAGTGGAAACATGCGTTAAGCTTGCGCGGCGCTTGCGCGGCCAGAGGCAAAACTTAGGGCGATTCCATTTAAATGGAATCGCCCTAAGGCGCCGCGGCCGCCACCATGGCCTCGGCTATGCGGACTTCCGCCTCGGCGCGCGTTCTCTTGGCGTCGCCGGCCGCCTCCAGGCTTTCCAGGGCCCGCGCCAGTCTTTCCTCGGCCCAGGCCCGGTCGATGTCGGAAACCGCCCGGGCCTCCTCGGCGAGCACGGTCAAGCGGTTGTCCGAGACCTCGGCGAAGCCGCCGCCGACGAAAATCCGGGCCGTCACCTTGCCGCCCCGATGGACGTCGAGGACGCCCGGGCGGAGCGTGGTCAGCAGCGGCGCGTGGCCCGGCAGCACGCCGAAGTCGCCGTCGCTGCCCGGCGCCACCACCATGTCGGCGGAATCCGACAGCAGCACCTGGGACGGCGTGATCACGTCGAAGTCGACCGTCATCGGGCGGTGTCCCTGATCGGCGCCATGGTCAGGCCACCTCCTCCGCCATTCTCTTGGCCTTCTCGACGGCTTCCTCGATGGTGCCCAGCATGTAGAAGGCGGCCTCGGGCAGGTGGTCGTACTCGCCGTCGCAGATGGCCTTGAAGCCCTTGATGGTGTCCTCCAGGGGGACGAAGGTCCCCGGCGTGCCGGTGAAGACCTCGGCCACGTGGAAGGGCTGGGAAAGGAAGCGTTGGATCTTGCGCGCCCGGGTCACGGACAGCTTGTCCTCCTCGCTGAGCTCGTCCAAGCCCAGGATGGCGATGATGTCCTGCAATGACTTGTAGGTCTGGAGGATCCGCTGCACCTCGCGGGCGACCTGGTAGTGCTCTTCGCCGACGAAGCGCGGATCGAGGACGCGGGAGGTGGAATCCAGGGGGTCCACGGCGGGGTAGATGCCGAGCTCGGCGATCTGGCGGCTGAGCACCGTGGTCGCGTCCAGGTGCGCGAACGAGGTGGCCGGCGCCGGGTCGGTGAGGTCGTCGGCGGGCACGTAGATGGCCTGTACCGAGGTGATGGAGCCCTTGGTGGTGGACGTGATGCGTTCCTGCAGGGTCCCCATGTCGGTGGCCAGGGTCGGCTGGTAGCCGACGGCCGAGGGAATGCGCCCCAGCAGGGCCGAGACCTCGGAGCCGGCCTGGGTGAAGCGGAAGATGTTGTCGACGAAGAAGAGCACGTCCTGGCCTTCCTCGTCGCGGAAGTATTCGGCCAAGGTCAGGCCCGACAGGCCGACCCGGGCGCGGGCGCCGGGCGGCTCGTTCATCTGGCCGTAGACGAGGGCCGCCTTGGAGTTGCCGCCTTCGAGGTCGATGACGCCGGATTCGATCATCTCGTGGTAGAGGTCGTTGCCCTCGCGGGTGCGCTCGCCGACCCCGGCGAACACCGAATAGCCGCCGTGGGCCTTGGCGATGTTGTTGATGAGTTCCATGATGATGACGGTCTTGCCGACGCCGGCGCCGCCGAACAGCCCCACCTTGCCGCCCTTCGGGTAAGGCTCGATCAGGTCGATGACCTTGATGCCGGTGACCAGGATCTCGGTCTCGGTGGACTGCTCCACGAACTCGGGCGCCTCCCTGTGGATGGGCATCCGCCGGCTGGTCTTCACGGGGCCCCGTTCGTCGACGGGATCGCCGATCACGTTGATGATCCGGCCCAGGGTCTCCGGGCCCACCGGCACCGTGATGGGGCCGCCGGTGTCGATCACCTCCTGGCCGCGGACCAGGCCGTCGGTGGTGTCCATGGCGATGGTCCTGACCGTCAATTCGCCCAGGTGCTGGGCCACTTCCAGGATCAGCTTCTTGCCATGGTTCTCCAACTGGAGGGCGTTCAGGATGGGCGGCAGGTCGCCTTCGAAGCGCACATCGACGACGGCGCCCGTGATCTGGGTGATGGTGCCGACGATGTTCTTCTTCATGTCCATGGTTCCTCCACTAGATGGCCTCGGCGCCGGAAATGATCTCGATCAGTTCCCTGGTGATATGGGCCTGGCGGGTGCGGTTGTAGGTGAGCGTCAAGTCGTCGATCATGTCTCCGGCGTTGCGGGTGGCGTTGTCCATGGCGGTCATCCTGGCGCCTTGTTCCGAGGCGTAGCTCTCCAGCAGGGCCCGGAAGACCTGCACCGCGAGGTTGCTGGGCAGCAGCCGGTCCAGAATCTCCTCTTCCGACGGCTCCATGATGTAGAGGGCCTTGAGCCCGCCGCCGTCGTCGTCCCCGGGGGCCTCGGGCACCGGGAAGGGGATCACCTGCTGGGGCGTCATCACCTGGCTGATGGCCGACTTGAACCTGTTGTAGATGAGGGTGCAGACGTCGAATTCGTCGGCCTCGAACATGTCCACCAGCCGCTCGGCGATGGCGCTGGCGCCGCCGAAGTCCGCCCCCTTCTGGGTGGCGTTTTCGATCGAATCAACGATCTGCCCGCCGAATTCGCGGGTCAGCGCGTCCTTTCCCTTGCGGCCGATGCAAAGCACCTTCACCTCTTTCCCGTCGCCCCGGAGGGCGCGGATGCGGGCCCTGGTCTCGCGCGCGATGGAGGCGTTGTAGCCGCCGCAGAGTCCCCTGTCCGCGGTGATGGGGACGAGCAGATGGACCCGGTCGCCGCCCGAGCCGGACAGCAGCTTCGGGGCTTGGTCCAGGCTCGGCATGTTGGCGGCCAGCGCGCCCAGCATGCGTTCCATGCCCTCGGCGTAGGGGCGCCCCTCCTCCGCCGCCGCCTGGGCCCGGCGCAGCTTGGAGGCGGCGACCATCTTCATGGCCGAGGTGATCTTCTGCGTCGACTTGACGCTGGCGATGCGGACCCTCAGGTCCTTCAGGTTGGCCATGGGAAGCTAATCCCGCTGTCAGGCGAAGGACTGGGCGAAAGCGTCGCGGAAGGCGCTCAACTTCTTTTCCGTCTCTTCGGAGAGGTCCTTCTCCTG
>JADFTO010000199.1 GCA_022560215.1 Pseudomonadota bacterium
CGATCGACGACGCCTACCGGGCGAAGAGCCCGCTTGGAAAGATCCCCTGCTGGGAGGACGGCGACTACACGCTGGCCGACTCGAGCTGCATCATCGCCTACCTCGAGAAGGCGCACCCGACCCCCGCCATCTACCCGTCCGAGCCCAAGGACCTGGGCCGCGCGCTCTGGTTCCCGATGTGGATGATGGCCGTGATGGGCTTCACCATCGGGGTCGTGCTCGCGGTCGTGCGAGCGAACGAGATCGTCGACGGCGGCGATGCGGTCACGATCCTGCAACTGAAGCACGTGATCGCGGGCTTCATGTTCATCGGCTTCGCAGCGGTGTTCGCGGCGATCTCGTTCGCGATCGCCCGCATCCTCGGCCACGCGTCGCTGGACACCACGAACCGGCACTACAATCAATCGCAGATGATCTCGGCTGTCGATGCCTTGCACGAGGTCATCGAAAAGCTTCGCAAGAAATGGCCAGGACCATGAAGGCCGTCAGGTGCCCCCCTCGGCGGGAATTCACAGATGCATGGTGAGGCGCAATATCAGGTTCCTCGGGCCGATGAATGCCCGCTGCCAACCCGACGCTTTCTGCGTCTGGAAGAGGCGGCGGCGTTTCTCGGCGTCTCCGTGGACACCTTCAAGGGCATCGGCATTCCCCGTTGTGAACTCACCCGCAGAATCAGCGTCTGGGACGTAGAAGACATCATTTCGTTCGTGCATAATGGGCGTCGCGACGACAGCGCCCGAACTTCTGCGACGGAGATGCAGAGGAGACGGCAATCATGCGTATCTACAAAAGGAAAGGCTCGCCGTCCTGGTGGGTCACATGGAACGGCCGGAACGGAAGGCGCCATCGCCGAAGTTCTGGAACTGACGACAAGAAGTTAGCGCAAGCGCTGGCTTCCAAATGGACGCAGGAGGACTTCATGGGGCAGCATTTCGGAAAGATACCCGAAGTGCCGTTTTCCGAAGCCCTCCTGAGGTATGCCAAGGCTCAGAAACGAGACCACCCGCGGCACTTCAGGGACAAGACCCGATATCGCCTGAAGCTGCTTCAGGAGTGGTTTGGGGAGTTCAAGCTCTCCGAAATCACCCTGGCGGTGGTTCTGGAGTTCATGGACGAGAGGCTGGACGAGGTGAGTTTGGCCACCGCGCAAAAGGATGTATCAACCCTCAGGGCTGTCCTGAACAAGGCCTACAGGGAGGAGCTCCTGGCGGCGGCTCCCAGGTTCCCCAGGTTCAAGGCCCTCAAGCACAGAACGCGATGGCTGACGCCTGACGAAGAAGAGCGTCTTGTGAGGGCTGCGTCTCGGCATATCGTTCCGCTCATTCGGCTTGCCGTGGATACGGGCGGAAGGCGTTCCGAGCTTCTTCGCCTCGACTGGCGGCATGTGGATTTGCGGAACAAGCGTATCACCTTCGTGGAAACCAAGAATGGTGAGGACAGGACGGTTCGGCTTTGCGACAGGGCCTGTGCCGTCTTCGCCAGCATGGGACCGAAGGATGCCGGGCCGGTCTTCACTTTCAACGGCAAGGCCATCGCAAGCGTGAAATCGGCGTTCAACAACGCCCGTGAAAAGGCGGGGTTGGAGGATGTTCGCTTTCACGATTTGAGGCACACGTTCGCTTCGCGCCTCGTGCAATGCGGTGTGCCGCTGTATGACGTGATGAACCTGATGGGCCACCAGTCCCTGACGATGGTTCAGCGTTATGCCCATCTGGCCCCTGATTATCAGGAAAAGGCCATCCAGGCTCTTAACCAGTTTGGGCACGATTCGGGCACAGTAAGAAAGACTTCCGCGGCGTAGGGGGGCTTAAGTCCTTGAAAAGATTGGTCGGAGTGAGAGGATTCGAACCTCCGGCCCCCGCCTCCCGAAGACGGTGCTCTACCAGGCTGAGCTACACTCCGGCCAGGGCCGCGTTTATACCGTCCGGGGGCCGATTGGGCAAGGCGGCGGATCAATAGGCCCGCTGCATGCAGAAGTCGATGAGTTCCGCCAGCGCCGCCTTTTCCGCCCCGTCGGGGAATATGCCCATGGCGTCCCGGGCCATGGCCCCGTAATGGCGGGCGCGATCTATGGAATCGACAAGCGCGTCGTGTTTCTGCAAGAGCCCCAAGGCCTTTTCCAGGTCGCCCTCGGCCTGTTCCCCCTCTTCCAGGGTGCGCCGCCAGAAGGCGCGTTCGTGCTCGTCGCCGCGGCGGAAGGCCAGGACCACCGGCAGGGTGATCTTGCCGTCGCGGAAATCATCGCCGACGGTCTTGCCCAGGTCCGCCTGCAGGGCCGAGTAGTCGAGCACGTCGTCGATGATCTGGAAGGCTATGCCCAGGTTCAGGCCGAAGGCCCTGAGCGCCTCCTCCTCCACCTTGGGGCGCCCGGCGACCACGGCGCCGAGGCGGCAGGCGGCGGAGAAGAGCTCGGCGGTCTTGGCCCGGATCACGTCCAGGTACGCCCCTTCGCCGGTTTCGGTGTCGTTGGAGGTGATCAGCTGCATCACCTCGCCCTCGGCGATTATGGACGACGCCCTGGACAGGATGGAGAGCACGTCCAGAGAGCCGTCCTCCACCATCAGCTCGAAGGCCCGGCTGAACAGGAAATCGCCGACCAGCACGCTGGCCTTGTTGCCCCAAAGGGAATTGGCGGACGCCAGCCCCCGGCGCAGGTCGCTTTCATCGACCACGTCGTCGTGCAGCAGGGTGGCGGTGTGGATGAACTCGACGCAGGCCGCGAGCGCGATGTGACGGGTGCCGGAATATCCGCACATGCGCGCCGACGCCAGGGTCAACATGGGGCGCAGGCGCTTGCCGCCGGCCGCCACGATGTGTCCGGCCACTTGGGGGATCAGGGAAACCGACGAGTCCATGCGCAGGACGACCAGCTCGTTGACCGCCATCAGATCGTCGGCGACCAGGGCCGAGAGCGGCTCCAGCGACGGTTTCTTTTCGAGTTCGCCTTCCAGGCTGACGACCACACCCATGGCGGAACTTCCCCGGATTGCTTGACCTTCGCGGCCTTAGTCTGGAGCATAAGGGCGCCTCCGGCAACGGTTAAGCGCCGAGGCGGGAAAAAAGCAGGCGAGGACGCCATGGTGGAACTGACCCGGACCAACGATCCCGTCCTTTTGTCGTGGCTGGTGGCGGCGCTTGCCTCCGACAACATCGAGAGCCTCGTCTTCGACGCCTACGCCAGCGTCATAGAAGGCAGCATCAGCGCCATTCAGCGCCGCATCATGGTCGACGAGGCCGACCTTCCCCGGGCCAGGAGGGTGTTGGCCGAAGCGAGTAGGGCGTGACGTGAACGGGGCCGCCGACGTCAGCGAGGACGCCCTGCTCGGCGGCCGGATTAAATTCTTCCAGCCCGTCCGCGGTTACCGGGCCGCCATCGACCCCGTCATCCTGGCCGCCTCGGTCCCGGCCGGGGCCGGCGAGGAAGTCCTCGACGTCGGCTCGGGCGCCGGCGCCGCCGCGCTCTGCTTGGCCGCGCGCATTCCCGGCGTCCGCGTCACCGGGCTCGAGTTCCGCCCGCACCTGGTGGATCTCGCCCGGCGCAATGGGGACGCCAACGGCCTCGGCGAAAGCGTGCGCTTCCTATGCGGCGACCTGCTGGATGCGGGGATCCCTTTCCAGCCCCAATCCTTTCACCATGTCATGGCTAACCCCCCCTTCGCCGAAAGCGGGCGGGGAAACCCGCCCCCCGATGCGGACAAGGCCGCGGCCAACGTGGAAGGAAAGGCCACCCTAGCCCATTGGATCGATTTCTGCCTGAAGATGGTCAGGCCCAAGGGAACGCTCAGCATCATCCACCGGGCCGACCGCCTGGACGCGGTGCTGGCGGCGCTGGCCGGCCGGCTGGGCGGGACCGTCGTCTACCCCTTGTGGCCGGGCTCGGGCGGCAAGCCGGCCAAGCGGGTGGTGGTCAGGGGCCGCCCAGGCGTGGGCGCGCCCATGACGTTGTCGCCGGGCCTGGTGCTGCACGAACGGGATGGAAGCTACACCAGGGAAGCCGAGGCGGTGCTCCGCCATGCCCGGGCCCTCGAGCTATAGGCTTGACCACCGGCTTTCAAGAGGCGGATGATGTCGGCCATGGAAAATTCGGGCGACCCCGTGCACAGGCTCATCGAGTGGTTCCGCAATCCGCCGCCGGTGGTCAGCGTCCTCAGGCTTTCTGGGATCATCGGCCACCTGGGACCCTGGAAAAGGGGGTTAACCCTCGCCGGCCAGGCCGCCCTCATCGAGCGCGCCTTCAAGGCAAGTAGGCTCTGCGCCGTGGCCCTGGCCGTCAACTCGCCGGGAGGCTCGCCCGTTCAGGCGGCCCTGATAGCTAAGCGCATCCGGACGCTGGCCGATGAAAAGGGCGTGCCGGTTTTCGCCTTCGCCGAGGACGTGGCGGCCTCGGGCGGCTACTGGCTGGCCGTGGCCGCCGACGAGATCTACGCCGACGAGAACTCCATCATCGGCTCCATCGGCGTGATCAGCGCCGGTTTCGGCTTTCCCGGCCTTCTGGAGCGCTTAGGGATAGAGCGCCGCCTGCACGCGGCGGGCACGAGAAAGTCCATGCTCGACCCCTTCCTGGAAGAAAATGCCGCCGACGTGAAGCGGCTGAAAAGCCTCCAGGCGGACGTTCACGCGAGCTTCATGGACCAGGTCCGCGAGCGCCGGGCGGGCAAGCTGAAGGCGCCGGAGAAGGAATTGTTCAGCGGCGAGTTCTGGACCGGGCGCAGGGCCCTGGAACTGGGGCTTATCGACGGCCTGGGCGATCTGCGCGGGGTCATGCGGGAGCGTTTCGGGGAGCGGGTCAAGCTGCGCCTGGTGGGCGCCCCGA
Source organism: Pseudomonadota bacterium (assembly GCA_022560215.1). GTDB lineage: Bacteria > Pseudomonadota > Alphaproteobacteria > Rhodospirillales > 2-02-FULL-58-16 > JADFTO01. The sequence goes on from JADFTO010000199.1 coordinate 4,814, forward strand.
AGCGGTTCTTGCGCTGTCCCGTCGCCGCCACGGGCCTGC
>JADFTO010000023.1 GCA_022560215.1 Pseudomonadota bacterium
GGGCGCCGCCGGGGTGCACTTCGAGGACCAGCTCGCCTCGGAAAAGAAGTGCGGCCACCTGGGGGGCAAGGTCCTGGTTCCGACGGGCCAGCATATCCGGACCCTGAACGCGGCCCGGCTGGCCGCCGACGTGATGGGCGTGCCGACCCTCATCATGGCCCGGACCGACGCCGACAGCGCCCGCCTGATCACCAGCGATATCGACGAGCGGGACCGCCCCTTCATCGACGGCGGGGAGCGCACCCGTGAAGGCTTCTACCGGGTGCGCGGGGGCCTCGAAAGCTGCATCGCCCGCGGCCTCAGTTACGCGCCCTACGCGGACCTGCTGTGGTGGGAGACATCGAAGCCGAACCTGGACCAGGCCCGCGCCTTCGCCGAAGCGATCCACGAGGAATTCCCCGGCAAGCTGCTGGCCTACAACTGTTCGCCTTCCTTCAACTGGGAAGCCAACCTGGGCCAGGACGTCATCGCCAGCTTCCGCGCCGAACTGGCGGCCATGGGCTACCGGTTCCAGTTCGTCACCCTGGCCGGATTCCATCAACTCAACCACGGCATGTTCGAGCTCGCCCGCGGCTACGGCGCCCGCGGCATGCCGGCCTATGTGGACCTGCAGCGGGCCGAATTCGCCAGCGAGGCCGACGGCTACACCGCCACCCGCCATCAGCGGGAAGTGGGCACCGGCTATTTCGACGCCGTCGCCACCGCGCTCTCGGGCGGCGCGGCAAGCACCGTGGCCATGGGCGAGTCCACGGAGGCCGCCCAGTTCACCCGTGGCGTCGTCGAGGCGGCCGAGTAGCCCGGCTGCGCCGGCGATGGGCCTTCAGATAAGGAGGACAAGACCATGCAGCTGAGCAAGTCCAAGGCCCCCGCCCAGGCGGTGGGTCGCTTCCAGACCCTGGGCGCGGAGGCACCCGTCGAACTCAACGTCGAGGAAAACTCCGCCGTTCTCATCATCGCCGAAGACCTGCACCGGCTGAACAGGTCCATCAGCGAGGCGGTGGCGGCCGGAATGACGGTGGAGATCCTGCGCTCGTCCCGTTGCCACAACGAGGCGGGGAACTGGGGCGACCAGGTGATGCTCAACGTCTCCAAGTAGGGGCTCGGCCCGGGTCGCTCCGCTACCGGCCCAGGTAGGCGCCTGTCCGCGCCCGCGCTCATCCGGCCGGTGCCCTGGAAGCCCCGCTCGCGCCCGCCCCGCCGCTCGCCGGGATGGTGATAGGCCCCGCGGGTCCGTTTTCCCGTCCCCTGGGATCAAACCGGGCTATGATGACCGGGGCCGGGTCTAGGGGAGGGAGCCATGATCGCCGTCATCTTCGAGGTCACCGTGGACGAGGAAAATGGACACCGCTATTTCGAGCTCGCGGCAAGCCTGCGCGGGGAACTGGAAACGGTTGACGGCTTTATCTCCGTCGAGCGCTTCCGGAGCGTGACGGACGACACCAAGTACGTATCCCTGTCGTTCTGGCGCGACCGGGCGGCCATCGAGGACTGGCACGGGAGGGCGGACCACCGCGACGCCCAGGACCAGGGCCGGGCGGGGATCTTCGAGGATTACCGCATCCGCGTCGCCGAGGTGTTCCGCGACTACGACATGGCCGCCGGCCGCCCGGAAGCCTGAGAACCCCCGGCGAAGGGAGGACTGGGCCGGTGAACGATTCCCTGCCCCGCGGCCCGGCGGACCCGGCTCAAGGCACGGCCCCGAGGCCCACGCTCATCGGCGGGAACTTGCGCGTGCGGGGGACCCTGGAGAGCACCGGCGCCGTTCAAATCGAGGGCACCGTCGACGGCGATGTCCGGGTCGCCAGCATCGTCGTCGGCGTGAAGGGGTCGGTGACGGGCAACGTGGTCGCCGACACCATCGACGTGCACGGGTTCGTGCGCGGAAACATCGAGGCCCGAATCGTCGAATTGGAAGCGACGGCCCACGTCGTCGGGGATACCACGCACCAGGTCCTGCGCGTCGAGAGGGGCGCCTGCCTGGACGGCAATTACAGGACCATGGGCAAGTCCCGGGAGGGGCCGGCGGCCGCCGCCCCGGAGGGGGCGCCGAAGGGACGCGGTCCCGGCCCTTAACAAAACAAAACCATTGCAACCGGTGCCGGGCGCGAGCTCAACGCCAAGCACTACCTCGCCTTCGAGGGCTTCATCACGGCGGGCGTGCTCTATTTCCTGCTGACCTTCGCCATCGTCGGCCTCTTCAAGCAGTGGGAGAAGGCTTGGTTCGCCCACCTCAAACCCCGGGAGGGCTGAGGCCGCGGGGCGGTCAGACCCTCACCGGTTGCCCGCTGCCGAGCGATGCCGCGGCGGCGTCGGCGAGTATGAGGGCGCGGCGGCCGTCTTCGGCTCCGACCAGGGGCGGCTTTCCCTCGCCGACGCAGTCGAGGAAATGATCCAGCTCGCGGCGGTAGGCGTCGGCGTAGCGTTCTTCGAAGAAGTAAAGCGGCTTATCGGTGTGGACGCCGTTTGCGTCGCTTATCTCTAGCGTGGTCGGGGTCCGGTTGCCGGCCCTGAGCATGCCTTCGGAGCCGAACACCTCGATCCGCTGGTCGTAGCCGTAGACGGCCCGCTCGCTGTTGCTGATCTGGCACAGCGCTCCGTCGGCGGTCCTCAGGGTGACGGCGGCGGTGTCGACGTCGCCCGCCTCCCCGATGGCGGGGTCGATCAGGCAGGCGGCGGCGGCGTAGACCTCAACCGGCTCGGCGCCCAACAGCCAACGGGCCATGTCGAAGTCGTGAATCATCATGTCGCGGAACAGGCCGCCGGACTTCCGGACGTAATCCAGGGGCGGCGGTTCCGGGTCGCGGCTGGTGATGGCGACAAGCTCCACCTTGCCGATCCGTCCGCCCCGCAGCGCCTCGTGGAGGGCGGCGAACCCGGGATCGAAACGGCGGTTGAAGCCGACCTGCATGACGGCGCCCGTCTCCTCGACCGTCTTGACCACGGCATCGGCCCGGGCGATGTCGAGGTCGATGGGCTTCTCGCAGAAGACCGCCTTGCCGGCCCGGCAGGCGGCTTGGGATATGTCGGCGTGGGTGTCGGTGGAGGAGGCGACGATCACCGCGTCCAGTGCGGGATCGCGGAGCGCGGCTTCGGCCTCCACCACCTGGGCGCCGTGCCTCGCCGCCATGTCCCGGGCCGCTTGTCTGTCTACGTCGACCACGTAGCGGAGCACCGAACGGGGGTTGAGGGTGACGTTGGCGGCGTGAATGGCGCCCATGCACCCGGCCCCGAACTGGCAGATTTGGATCATCCGCGCCCCCTCGGCCGGCCTCCGGGATCGAGGGTATCAACGAAGCCGCGGCATGAACACAGTTTAAATTGGACTCTTCGCTAGATGATCATATGCTTCCTTGCGTTCCCGGCGCCATGACACCTTGCAGATCACTGAATCGAAGGGGCGCGGGATTCAACCCGGAAGGACCGGCCTTGAATGCCGGCATAACCGGTTTACAGAAAATAAGCTTATTCAAGGAGGGTTCTAAAGTGAATAAATCAATCTATGGTGGCGCAACACTTGCGGCCGCCGTCACGGCCATTGCCACACTTTCCGCAGCTCAGGCGGCGGAAAAGTTGATCGTTTATTGCAGTCCCCAGGCCGAGTACTGCGAAATCGTCGCCACTGAGTTCGAGAAGGCCACCGGCCTAAAGGTTTCCATGATCCGCAAGAGCACGGGCGAATCCTATGCCCAGATAAGGGCCGAAAGAAAAAACCCCAAGGGCGACATCTGGTGGGGAGGCACCGGTGATCCGCATCTCCAGGCGGCCGAGGAAGGCCTGACCCTGCCCTACGTTTCACCCGTTCGGGGTGAGCTTCAGGATTGGGCCTTGAGGCCCGCCAAGCTGTCCGGCGACCGGACGGTGGGCATCTACGCCGGCGCCCTCGGCTTCGGTTACAATACCGAACTCCTGGCCAAGAAAGGCATGCCCGAGCCCAAGTGCTGGAAAGACTTGCTGAAACCCGTCTACAAGGGCGAGATCCAGATGGCGAACCCGAACTCGTCGGGCACCGCCTATACGGCGCTGGCCACCATCATTCAGCTGTTCGGCGAGGAAGGCGGCTTCGATTACATGAAGAAGCTGCACAAAAACATAAACCAGTACACCAAGTCGGGCTCGGCCGGGATCAAGGCGGCCGGCCGGGGCGAGAACACCATCGGCATCACCTTCCTGGCCGACGCCGTCAACATCGCCGCCAAGGGCTTCCCGATCAAGGCGGTGTCCCCGTGCGAGGGGACCGGTTACGAGGTCGGCGGCATGAGCATCATCAAGGGCGCCCGCAACATGGCTAACGCCAAGAAGTTCTACGACTGGGCCCTAACCGCCGAGGCCATGGAACTCGGCGCCAAGGTCAAGCAGTTCGAGACCCCGGCCAACAAGAACGCAAAGGTGCCGCCCGAAGCGCCGAAGCTGGAAGACATCAAGCTGATCGACTATGACTTCAAGAAGTATGGCTCCAAGGCCGAACGCACCCGCCTGCTCGCCAAGTGGGACAAAGAGGTGAAGTCGCTGCCGCGTTAAGCGTCGCGGCCGGGTTTCGGGGGATCGACTTGCCGGGGGTTTTCCGGGATTCGATTCCCCGTTATCTTCCGCCTGGGTACCGAAACCAGGCGGCCCCCCCTCAACCGAGACCGCTCACCCGCTTCATGCCCTCTGCCAGGCCGGGGGCGGCGACGGCGATGGGGTTGCCGCGAATGAGCCCGTCGCCGGCCAGGAAGTCGTTGTCCCAGCACCCCGTCTCGCGGGCCAGCGCCAAGGCCGCCGCGCAATCCCAGGAATTGAGGTGGGCTTCGTAGTAGCCGAGCAGGCGGCCGGCGGCGACGTAAGCGATCATCAGGGCGGCGGAGCCGTATTCGACGTACGCGCCGCCTTCTCCGAGCAGCCGCTCGAGGGCCGCCAACGCGGGCGCCGGCGGCAGGCGCGGGGAATGGCCGATGCCGACCATGCCCTCGGAAAAGCTGGTCGCCTGGCTGCAACGGATTTGATCGCCGTTGAGGTGGGCGCCGTGGCCGCGGCTGACGGTGAACATCTCGTCTGCGTTGGGATTGAATATGACGCCGATCTCCACCTCGCCGCCGGCCAGGTAGGCGATGGAGACGCACCACACCGGCAAGCCCGCGACGAAACAAGACGTCCCGTCTATGGGATCGACCACCCAGACGCCGGGGGCCTTGCCGTCGAGGCCGCGGGACCCGGTTTCCTCGCCTAAGAAGGCGTCTTCCGGGAAGAGGGCCCAGAGGCGGTCCCCGATGAGCTTCTCGACGGCGGAGTCGGCCTCGCTGACCTGGGAGCGGTCGTCCTTGAACTCGACCGTCAGTGCCTTGTAGTCCCGGAAGTAGCCAAGCGCGAGCCCGCCTGCCTCGCGGGCGATCACGCGGGCGGCGGCGAAGCGGGCCTGGATGTCCGTCTCGGTCATGTTTCCTGCCCCTGCCGTCAATCCGGGCCGCCGCCGCCCCGGATGAACTCGAAGATTCGGGTGAAGTCGCTTCCGGGCAGCGCCCGGTCGCAGGCCGCCCAGATGCCGGCGACGGCGCCGCCGAGCGCGTCTGGCGAGCCGGCGGCGCGCGTGTTCTCCAAATACAGCCGGATATCCTTGGCGATGAGCGCGGTCTTGAACCCGGCGTCGAAGGTGCCGGTGAGCACGCGGTCCGGGAACTTGTCACGCGACGCCGAGTTGACGCCCGACGAGACGTTGATCACGTCCAGCATGGTCTTCATGTCCAGCCCCTGGGTGAGCCCGTAAAGGATGGCTTCCGAGGTGGCCGCCATGGCCGTTCCGGAAAGGAAGTTGTTGAGCATCTTCATAGCCTGGCCCTGGCCCGGCTCGTCCCCGACGTGGAAGACGTTGGCCGAGAAGGATGCGAGCGCGTCGCGGCGCCGGTCCAGCTCGCCTGCCGGTCCCGCCCACATGACCGTCACGGTCCCGGCCAGGGCGCCGGCCCGGCCGCCGCTCACCGGCGCGTCCACGTAAAGGACGCCCGCCGCCTTGCATACGACCGCCGCCTCCCGGGCGGCATCCGGGCCGATGGTGGAAAGGTCGACGACGACCGTGGCGCGCCGGCCGCCGGCTTCGGCGATCTCCCCGGCCACGGCCAGGGTCGCGGGACCGTCGGGGAGGGACAGGAAAACCGTGTCGGCGGCGGCCGCCACCTCGCCCGCCGACGCCGCCCGGGCCGCGCCCCCCGGCGCCGGCACGTCCGCCTTGTCGTGGACGGTGAGATCAAAACCGGCCCCGGCCAGATGCCCGGCCAGGGGGCCGCCCATCTGGCCGAGGCCGATGAAGCCGAAGGCATCCATCGCTATCTCGGGTCCAGGCCGGAGGTGTCGATTCCTTCCGCCTCCAGGACCTCGCGGGCGCAGCGGAAGGCCTCGATACCCGCCGGGATGCCGCAGTAGATGGCGATCTGGAACAGGATCTCGCGCAATTCCTCGAGACTGAGGCCGTTGGTGATGGCGCCCTTGAAATGGTGCTTGAACTCCGTTTGCCGGTTCAGGGCGGCGAGCATGCCGAGGTTGAGCATGCTGCGCTCGCGCTTGGCAAGGACGCCCTGGCCCCAGGTGCCGCCCCAGCAGTACTCGGTGACCATGTTCTGGAAGTCGCGGTTGAAGTTGTCGGCGTTGTCGAAGGCGGCTTTCACGTGGTCCTCGCCCAGGACCTCCTTGCGGACTTTAAGGCCTCGTTCGAATTGTTCGGTGCTCATGATATCCTCCTCGGGTTCCGGTTCGGCCCAAGCATAGCCAATCCCATTGCGCCGCCGCTACATCGATGGCACGGTGGCCGCCCATGATAAGGTTAGGGCCATGAGCGAAGATGATGATTTCTCGGGTCACGGCGAGATCAGGGACGCCGTCCGCGACCTTTGTTCCGGGTTCGACGATTCCTACTGGCTGGACCTCGACCGCCGGTCCGCCTATCCCGGCGACTTCGTCGGCGCCCTGACCGAGGCCGGGTTCCTGGCCGCCCTGATCCCCGAGGCTTACGGCGGCAGCGGCCTGCCCTTGAGCGCGGCGGCGGCCATCATGGAGGAGATCCAGCTCTCGGGCTGCAACGGGGCGGCGTGCCACGCCCAGATGTACATCATGGGCGTCCTCCTGCGCCACGGGTCCGACGAGCAGAAAAGCCGCTATTTGCCGAAGATCGCCAGCGGCGAGCTCCGGCTCCAGGCCTTCGCGGTGACGGAGCCCGAAAGCGGCACCGACACCGCGTCCATCCGCACCACCGCCAAGCGCGACGGGGACCGTTACGTCATCCAGGGCCAGAAGATCTGGACCTCCCGGGCGGAGCATTCCGACCTCATGCTGTTGCTCGCCCGCACCAGCCCGATGGACTCCGGGCCTAAGCGCACCGACGGCCTTTCGGTCCTGCTTCTCGACATGCGGGAGGCGCCGGGCCTGACCATCCGGCCCATACGCACCATGATGAACCACGCCACCACGGAAGTCTTTTTCGACGGCGTCGAGATTCCCGCAGGCAACCTGATCGGCGAGGAAGGCAAGGGATTTCGCTACCTCCTTTCCGGCCTCAACGCGGAACGCATCCTGATCGGGGCCGAATGTATCGGCGACGCCCGCTGGTTTATCGCCAAGGCCGTGGCCTACGCGAACCAGCGCGTGGTCTTCGGCCGCCCCATCGGCCAGAACCAGGGCATCCAGTTCCCCATCGCCCGGGCTTACGCGGAGACGGAGGCCGCCGCCCTGATGGTGGCCAAGGCGGCCCGGCTGTTCGATGCGGGCGAGACCCCCGGGGCGGAGGCCAACATGGCCAAGATGCTGGCCGCCGACGCCTCCTGGCACGCCGCCGACATGTGCGTGCAGACCCACGGCGGCTTCGGTTTCGCCGAGGAATACGGCATCGAACGGAAATTCCGCGAGACCCGGCTCTATCAGGTGGCGCCCATCTCCACCAACCTGATCCTCACCTACATCGCCGAGCACGTGCTCGGCCTGCCCCGCTCCTATTGACATGACCGGCGAGTCGGCAAGTTGGATCGGCAGGACAGAGACCGGCCGGGACGTGCTGACCCCGGGCCTGGTCCAGGGCCTGCTCGCCACCCTGGACCGGGACGCCCCATAACAGGAGCCCGGATATGAAGCCCCGCAAGGAATCCACTGGCTGCTCGCCCAGCCCAGGGTGCCTCTGTCCCGGATCGGCCCCGACGGGCACCCTGTGCGGGGGGATTTCCTGCCCCCGGTGGCGCTGCCCCGGCGCATGTGGGCGGCGAGCCGGGTCGATTTCCTGGCGCCGCTCCGCGTCGGCGACGAGATCGAGCGCACGTCCACCGTGGCCGCGGTCACCGAGAAGGAGGGCCGCTCCGGTCCGCTGGTGTTCGTGGAGGTGGACCATGTGACCCGGGCCGGGCCCGCGCCGGCGGTAGCTGAGCGCCAGACCATCGTCTATCGCCAAGCCGGGGGCAAGCCCGCCCCGCCACGGGGCGCCCCCGGGGGAGACTGGGACTGGCGGCGAGAAGTTACGCCGGACCCGGTGCTTCTCTTCCGCTATTCGGCCCTCACCTTCAATGCCCACCGCATCCATTACGACCTGGACTTCGCCACCCGCACCGAGGGCTATCCCGGCCTCATCGTCCACGGGCCCCTGATGGCGACCTTGCTTCTCGACCTGGCGGCGAGGAACTTGGGCGACAACGCCCTTGCCGGATTCCAGTTCCGGGGGGTAAGCCCGGCATTTTCGGGCTCCCCCCTGGTCCTGCTGGGCAGGCGGGAGGGTGCTGAGGTGGTGCTGGCCGCCGAATGCGGGGACGGCCGGCCGGTCATGACCGCGAGCGCGCGCATACGGGAAGGCTGAGTTAATCTTGGATATGTCCAAGCGCCTGTGCAGGGTTTTTTTACCACGGAGGCGCCGGGCCACGGCGGCCACCGCCCGCCCCGCCCACGCCCCCCGCCACCGGCGCCCCCCATCAACGCCTTTGTCAAACGCCTGAAAAGGAACTATTTTTCGGGTGACGTGGCCGCCAAGCGGCCCCCGGCCAGGACAAAAAGACATGAAGCTCGTGGTCCATGACTTCAAGAGCGGCGATTTAAGGCTCGCCGACGCGCCCCCGCCGGGGGTGCGCCCGGGCGGCGTGCTGGTGCGGGCGTCGGCCTCCCTGATCAGCGCCGGCACCGACCGGGCGGTCCTGGAACTGGCGCGCAAAAGCTCGCTGGCCAAGGCCCTCACCCGGCCCGACCTGGCGCGGCGCGTCATGGACAAGGTGAGGACCGAAGGGCTCGCCTCCACCTACCGCAAGGTCCGGAACCTGATCACGGCGCCCATCCCGCTCGGCTATTCGCTCTGCGGCCGGGTGGCGGCCATGGGCGAGGGCGTCCACGACGTCCGTCTCGGCGACCGGGTGGCCTGCGCCGGACAGGGCCACGCCAACCACGCGGAATGCGTGTTCGTGCCGAAGAACCTGTTCGTGCCCGTGCCCGACGGCGTGGACGATGAACACGCCGCCTACGTGACCTTGGGCGCCATCGCCATGCACGGGGTGCGCCAGGCGGACCAGCAGGTGGGCGCCAACGTGCTGGTGGCCGGCCTCGGCCTGGTCGGGCAGATCGCCGTCCAGATCTGCGCCGCCGCCGGCTACCGGGTGGTGGCCATGGACACCGACGAACGCAAGACCGAACTGGCCCAGGCCTCGGGCGCTTACGCCGCCGGCACGCCCGGCCAAATGGCCGCGGCCGTCGCCCGGGCCACCAAAGGCCAGGGGGTGGACGCGGTGCTGCTGACGGCGGCCAGCCCAGACAGCGGGGCGCTGTTCGACCAGGTGGCGGAGCTCTGCCGCGACCGCGCCCGCGTGGTGGTCATCGGCGACGTGAAGATGGACCTGAGCCGGCGGCTCTACTTCGGCAAGGAGCTGGAGATCCTCCAGTCCCGCTCCTACGGCCCCGGACGCTACGACGCCGATTACGAGGAAAAGGGCCGGGACTACCCCATCGGCTACGTGCGCTGGACGGAACGGCGCAACATGGGGGCTTTCCTGGACCTCATCGCCGACGGCCGCGTCGATGTCTCGGGGCTCACCACGCATCGCTATCCCATCGGCGAGGCGGAAGCGGCCTACCGGGTGGTCACCGGCGAGGACTACGCCATCGGCATCCTGCTCACCTACCCGGACCAGGAGGAAGAGGCGGCGGCCCCGCCGGCGGCGCCTAAGAAGCCCGTCAGCGGGCGCATCGGCCTCGGCGTCATCGGCGCCGGGCGCTTCGCCAAGGGGACCCTGCTGCCGGCCTTCATGGAGACGGGCGCCTTCGACGTGATCGGGGTGGCCTCGGCGGGCGGGCTTTCGGCGGAAGCGCTCAAGGACCAGGCCGGCGCCCGCTTCGCCACCTCGGACCCGGGCGCCGTCCTCGACGATGACGGCGTCCAGGCCGTCCTCATCGCCACCCGCCACGACAGCCACGCCGAGTTCGTGATCGGGGCCTTGGAAAGAGGCAAGCACGTGTTCGTGGAAAAGCCCCTGTGCCAGGACCGGGGCGAGCTCCGGGCCATCGAGGAGGCGGCGCGGGCTTCGAGCGGCATCCTCGCCGTCGGCTTCAACCGCCGCCACAGCCCCTTGATCGCCGACATCAGGTCCCACTTCGCAGGGGGGGCCGAGCCCCTGGCCATGGCCTACAGGGTGAACGCCGGGCGCGTGGCGCTGGACGGCGAGGACGCCTGGGTGCACGAAGGCGGCGGGCGCATCGTCGGCGAGGTCTGCCACTTCGTCGATACCTTAAGCGCCATCTGCGGAGCCCGCCCCCTCAGCGTCACGGCGTACGCCGTCAACCCGAGGTCCCAGGGCCTGGCGGCGACGGACACGGTGAGCATCACCATCGCCTTTGACGACGGATCGCTGGGCACCATTCACTACTGGGCCAACGGCGACGCCAGCCAGCCTAAGGAGCGCATCGAGGTCTATTCGGGGGGCCGCTCAGCCGTGCTCGACGACTTCCGCCGCCTGGACCTGCACGCCGGGGGCAAGACAGAAACCAGGCGCCGGCGCGCTCAAACCAAGGGGTTCGCCGAGGAAGCCCGGGCCTTCGCCGAGGCCTGCCGGAACGGGGAGCCCCCGATTGGGCTGGACTCCCTCATCGACACCACGCTGGTCACCTTCCTCGCCGCCGAGGACCTGGCCGACCCCGGCGCAACCTAGCAGGTTGCCGAAAAAGAGATCACCCGTCGCCTTCGTCGTAGGTGACGCCCAGCCTGTCCAGATAGAAGGCGAGGTGGCCCTTGATGGCGCCGGATTCCTCGATCGGATCCTCGTAGCTCCAGGCGGCGTTTTCCACCGTGCGCCCGCCGACGGTGAGCGACCAGTAGGCCGCGTCGCCCTTGAAGGGGCAGTGGGTCTTGTGGCCGGTGCGCCCCATGAGGTCCATGCGCACGTCGTCGCGGGGGAAATAGTAAACGGGGGTCAGGGGCGATTCGGTCAACAGGATGGGGCGCTTGCTGTCGGCGACGGTGACGCCGTTGAAGACGATGCGGACATGGCGGTCCACTTCCTCCGTCGATACCCTGTGTTTGGGCTCGCCGTCTTGCGCCATGGTCAATCCTGCCGCTGATTCCCGGTCCCTTGAATGGGTTTGGCCGGAATTGTTGCGATTAGGCTACACCATCCCACCCAGCCCCGCCACCACCGGCGGCCCGCGTCCTCATCACATCTTCGTCAGCCGAACGCGATTAGAACTTCTCGACCCAGGGGCGCAGATCCAGCTCCTGGGTCCAGGCGCTGCGTTGCTGGCGGTGAATCATCAGGTAGTTGGCGGCGATGGCCGCCGGGTCCAGGAAGCCGTCCGGCGGCCGGGAGGAGGGGTCGTGGGCCTCCGACATGATCTGGCCGTCGACGATCACATGGGCCACGTGGATTCCTTTAGGTCCCAGTTCCCGGGCCATGCTCTGGGCCAGCGCCCTGAGGCCGAATTTGGGCACCGCCAGGTTGTGGAAGCCGCTGCCGCCGCGAAGGGACGCCGTGGCGCCGGTGAAGACGATGGTGCCCCGCCCCCCGGCCGCCATCAGCCGGGCCGCCGCCTGGCCGACGTGGAACCCGCCGAGACAGCCGACGCGCCAGCAGCGCTCGAACTCCTCCGAAGTGGTCTCGATGATGCCCTTCCTGACGAAGGCGCCGGCGTTGAAGACCACCAGGTCGGGGCCGCCGAGATCGTCCGCCACCTTCTGGAAGAGGGAGCCCACGTCCCTTTCCCGGGCCGCGTCGCAGGCATAGGCGCGGGCCGGGACGCCCTGGTCCGCCAGGTCGCCGGCCAGGGGTTTCAGCCTGGCCTTGTCGCGGGCGGCGACGGCCACGCCCATCCCCGCGCCCGCGAAACAAAGGGCGAGCGCCCGGCCCAATCCCGGGCCTGCTCCGACGACGAGGGCGGTTTCCGTCATGGCTCTCCTCTTAGTGAGCTATCGGATAGAGCGCTATCGGACTAGTTGGAACCGCAACATTGCTCGAGCCTACGCCAGTCGCGCCCCCGTTGCCAAGGCGCCCGGACGCCGACGGGCTCAGCGCAAGCTGGACAGGTTGGCGATCAGGGCGATGTTGGCCAGGCGGATTTCCTCGGTGATCTTATGGGCGAGGTCCCGGTCGGCCGAGCAGCATTCCCTCGCCACGTCGACGAAAGTGCTGCGGGATTCCTGGACCGCCTTGATGACGGCCTCCTGGATGATGGCGCTCACCGCTTTCGCCTGTTCCTCGCTGGGCGAGGTGTCCAGGGCCTCGAAGACCCCTTGGGTTGCCGTCTTCACATGCTGGTGCAATTCCATATCGGTATCCCGTCTCTGTCAGGGGCGCCGCCGGCAGGCGCCGGCACGGGCGCTGGGATGTACGGCCGGCGGTAATGGCCTCCCCGGAAGTTAACAAGGATCGGGGCTTTCGTCCATCGCCGGGCCCCCATTGCCCCGGGCGGACCGCGTGTCCTCGACTGGCGCCCGTGCCGGCGGCGCGATCCGATGAAGGGTTTGGCGCCGGGTCCCCTGCACCCGCATTTCATGGTCCCGTGCCGGCGATTCCGCTTGCACTCAAGTCCGGAATGGGCCAATTAAAGGGGGAAACAGTTACACATTATTACGGCATACCCTCTCGGTCGCTATCCAGCGCAGCCGGGCTATTGCGAGAAATAATGGAACCCTGAAGCCCGTGACGCCGTCGGGACTGGCTCACGTCAACGGGATGGTCTGAAAGGAAAAGACATGGCTACTGGATCGGTGAAATGGTTTAATCTGGAGAAGGGCTATGGCTTCATCGAGCCCAGCGACGGCTCGAAGGACGCCTTCGTCCACATTTCCGCCGTCGAGCGCGCCGGATTGACGGGCCTCCGAGAGGGACAAAAGGTCGAATACGAGCTCGTGTCCGGCCGCGACGGCAAGTCTTCCGCGGAAAACCTAGTGGTCCTCGACTGACGTCGCCGGCCGATTGACGGGAAGGACAGGAATGCCACGCAAGCCTAATTACAGATTCGAACGCATGGAGCGGGAAAGAAAGAAAGCCGCCAAGAAAGCGGCGCGCGCCCTGGCCAAGGTGGAAAAGTTGGAATCGAAGAAGACGGATCAAGACGGAGAAGTCCCCGCCGAGGAAGAGACCGCCGAGTGACCTTGCCCGGCCGGGCCCGATAGCGCTCTAAAACCACATATCAAGCCCCCGCGGCGGACACCGTCCGCGCCGATCCCCCATCAGGGGTCTTTCCTGCCGTAGCCGGGGGAAAAGGGGAGAGTGAGGCCGAACAGGCGCCGGAGCGAGGGGCCGTCGGGGGCGGTGGCCTTGGTCACGCCGCCGCCCGGCGGGTCGGTCCCGTCGCGGATCAAAATCCGGCCCTCCTCGATCCCGATGGCGCGATAGAGCGGCCGGCCGAAGCCCCCGTGGACGCCGAGGAAGCCCGTAACGTCGAAACGCAGGCAGCGCGCCGGCGCCTCCCACTCCAGCCGGAAAAGGCCCTGGTCCAGGGGCGCCGGTTCGTCCTTGCCGAGACGGGGCGCGGCATGGGCCTTCACCGAGCGGTAGGCGTTCCGCAAATCCGCGTCAGCGGTGTAGACGTAGGACCCCGGGTCGGCCAGCCAGTCCTCCCCGTCGATGTTGAGCTCGACCGCCAACTGGTCGTTGTGGGCGTGCGCGCCCCGGCGGACGGGGCCGCAGCGGATGGAGAGAAAAAAACGCGGGCCCCGCCAGATGTAGAGCCCGAAGTCCGGGTAGGCCGCCGCCTTGAGGCCGGCCGTGACGGCCGGGTCCGGGAGCTCGATCGCGATCTCCCGGCTCGGCGCGGGAACGTCCGTTTCCCCGCCCTCGATGCGCCTGGCCTCGGCCGGGGGGGCATGGCGATCCTTGAGGCCGCTCTCGAACCCGCGCCCGCCCGCGAGCCCCGAAACCAGGACCCCATCCAGGCGGGCGCCCGCGAAATCCGAGAAGTCCCGGCGTTCGACCAGGCCGCCGACGGCGGCGACCAGGCCCCGGTGATCCAGGGTATCCGTGGCCTCGGGCCTGAAGAAGCGGCCGTCGTCCGTGTCCCCGATCTGGACCACCCGGCCGTTGGGCTTGGTCGCGTGCATGGTGAATTCGGCCATGCGCTCCAGGCGCCGGAAATGCGACGGCGGGAAAGGGGAGACCCCGCCCCGCGGCAGGGGGTGGCTTTCAACCGGCCCCGGCGGCAGGGGAGGGCGGTGGCGCCAGCGCCGATGATCGTACTCGGAAAGGGCCGCGGATCTGTCCTCCGGCAGGCCCAGGACCAGGGCGGTGGCGTAGGCCGCCATCTCCGCCGACAGCCTGTGGTAATTGGTGGAGGCCTCGAAATTGGCGCCGTCATCGCCGAACTGGCGCTCCACTTCGGAGATCAACCGGCGGACGCAGAAAGCCAGCCAGCAGTCGGTCTCGGGAGTCCGGGGCAGGGCGGCGGCCGTGAACAGGAGCCCCGCGATATTGGCCAGATAATGGTTGCCGCCGCGCCGCCATTCCAGGTTGCCCGCGATGTGGCGGCCGTGAGCCTTCACCGTGGCCGCGAACTCGGCCCTGAAGGCGTCGTCGAATTCGCACCCATGGCGGCGGAAGAGGCCGAAGGCCAGGACCAGGTTGGCCGAGCGGATGGCCACGTCCATGGTGCAGGCCCAGTTGACGCCGAAGCGGGGCGGGTTGGCGGCGGTGAAATCGAGCACCTGGTTCCGGAACTCGCCCGCGTAGGCCCCGGGCGCCTCGAAGCCGTCCGATCCGGCCAGGATGAAGCCCCAGGCGAGATGGACCAGGTGCTGCATGCGGGCCAGTTCCCACGGCACCTTCACGTCGATGCCCGGTTTGTGTCCGAGCCTGATGGTGCCTGAGCCGGTCCCTTCGGACCAGCGGTGGCCGGACTTGAAATCCAGCTGCCAGTCGATGGGCCTGTAGGCGGCATCGACGAGGGCGCGGATGGCGCGCGCCCGCGCCCTGTTGCCGGGGTTAAGCAGGGTGGCCAGGTCCCCGGGCGCGGGGTGGCCGGGATAGGCGCTGCCCTCGAACCCCTCGCAGGTCATGCCGTATTCGACCACCACCGGGCCGGAGCCCAGCAGGTCGAATCGGTGCTCGATGGCGTTCCGGCTCGCATCGGCGACCGCGACCGGGTCGAGCGATCGGGCCGGAATCTCGGGCCACGGATCGGTGAGGACAGTCTCCGGGTGCGAAGGCTCAAACGTGCACCGCCAATGGTCCCGGGCCCGGCCCCCATAGCCCTTGACCAAGCGCCCGGCCAGCCTCAAGCCCTCGGCCGCCGCCACCCGGGGCGGCAGGTTGCGGGCGATTTTCAGGGCCTGGTTCGGGGTCATGCTGTTTGCTTTCGGCGTCCCTGCCACGCCGGGGGTTCCCATGGACGCCTGGCTCCGGGCGGGCCGTTTGTCGTTGGATGGCGGACTCTAATATGTTCCTATCGCCAGCGAAAATGGAACCGGTAACATGACATGTGCGGCATAGCCGGCATCTTGCGCCTGCAGGGCTTCGCCGGGGGCGGGCGGCCGGACGCCCTGCTCCGGGCCATGGCCGGCAGCATGGCCCACCGGGGGCCGGACGGGGAAGGCATCTGGGTGTCCGACGACGGCCGGGCGGGGCTGGCCCACCGGCGGCTGGCCATCGTCGATCTCAGCGACGCCGCCGGCCAGCCCATGTCGAACGAGGACGGCACGGTCTGGGTCACCTTCAACGGCGAGATCTACAACCACCTGGACCTGCGCCGGGGGCTGGAATCGCGCGGCCACCGTTTCAAGACCGACCACGCCGACACCGAGGTCCTGGTCCACGGCTACGAGGAATGGGGACTGGAGGGCCTGGCCGAACGCCTGGACGGGATGTTCGCCTTCGGCCTCTGGGACGAGGGCCGGGGCGTCCTCTCCCTGGTCCGCGACCGGGTCGGCGTCAAGCCGGTCTATTTCACCAGGTATCCCGGCGCCTTCCTGTTCGCGTCCGAGATCAAGGCCCTGTTCAACGATCCCGGCGTGCCCCGGGACCTGGACGAGGCGGCCCTCAACCACTACCTGAGCTTCATGGTGGCGCCGGCGCCGCTGACCATGTTCAAGGGCGTCTTCAAGCTGCCCGCCGGCCACCTGTTGGAAATCGACCGCGCCGGGCGCATGGAGGCCAGGCGCTACTGGAACGCCGTTCCCGGCCGGGGCGTGGACTCAGGTGCCTTGGCCGGGCTCGAAGGCGCGGAGCGTGGGCGCTTTTACGCCGCCGGCATCCGCCGGCGCCTGGAAAAGGCCATCGAGAAGCGCATGATGGCGGACGTGCCCTTCGGGGTGTTCCTGTCCGGCGGCATCGATTCGTCGGCCAACGTGGCCCTGATGAGCCGGCTCATGGACCGCCCCGTCGAGACCTTCACCGTCGGCTTCAAGGACCATCCCCGTCTCAACGAGCTGGACTACGCGGCCCGGGTCGCCCGCGAATTCTCCACCAACCACCACGAAGTCCTGATCGACGAAGGCGACATGATGGGCTACCTGGACGACCTGGTGCACCATCAGGACGAGCCGTTGGCCGATTGGGTGTGCATCCCGCTTTATTTCGTCTCCAAGCTGGCGAGCGAATCCGGCGTCAAGGTGGTGCAGGTGGGGGAGGGCTCGGACGAGCAGTTCTGCGGCTACGACAGCTACATGACCTACTTGCGCACCTACCGGTCCTTCTGGCGGCCCTACATGCGCATGGTCCCCGGCTTCCTGCGCCGGGCCGTAGGATTCGCGGCCCGGGCGGCGGCGGGGCTCGGCCCCGTCTTCGAGCGCCCGGCCGAGGTCCTGATCCGGGCGGGACGGGGCCGCGAGCTGTTCTGGAGCGGCGCCAACGCCTTCTGGACCGTGCACAAGGACCGCCTGGCGGGCGAGAGGCCGCTCGGCGGCGGCGGCTCCCTCGAGGCGCTGGCGGCGGCGGGGCTTGATGTGGCCGGCCTCGACGAGGCCGACAGCGGCGCCGTGATCGACGGCTTCAT